>NZ_JBSFIK010000014.1:0-99152 GCF_053597535.1 Streptomyces sp. NPDC001348
CCGAGTTCGCTCGGCGAGTGGGGTCCCTTCGCACTGGTGAGGGCCGAGACCAATGGGGCCCGTTCTGATCGAGATGTTGGCGCGTCAGGAATCGGCCTGACCGCCAGCGGCAAGCCACAGTCGGTGGTCTCTGACCTGATCGGTGAAACTCTGTACGTCCCTGTTGCTACCGACGCCTGCAAGGTTCTGCCGGAACTCGGCAAGGTAGCTGATGCAACGAGCCGACTTCAGCTGCTCACCCAGGTCGAGCGCATCAAGGGCGACCCGGCAGGCCTCCTCGACGTCGCCGGCGCGTAGGTGGGCGTCGGCCAGAACCATGGTCGCGAAGAAGTCGCTTCGCACATGGCTGCCGCTCATGGCGTTCTCGGCGTGGGCGACGGCCCTTCGGGCGCTGTTGACGTCGCGAAAGCAGTGGGCGGCCTCGGCAGCAAGTTCAGCCTCGTCGAAGTAGCTGATCCATTCGGGCTCGTCGTCGCTGTTCCGGCTCTCCAGCGCTTTCGTGGCTGCGGTGAGGGCAGCTTCGCAGGCCCGTACATCGCCGGTTCGGGCAAGCGCGCGGGCCTCCATAGCGTGGAACTGGGCACGCAGTGTCGGCGTGGCCACGGGGGAGATGCCCATGAGCGCCGCGCGGGCGAGGGTTGCGGCCTGCGTGTAGCGACCGAGGAACGTCGCCTGGTGGCTCATGGCGGACAGGATGCTTCCGGCGAGCCGACGGTCGTTGGCGTCCTGGGCCAACCGGAGGGCCTGGAGGAAGTACCGCTGTGCCAGGCCATGGCGGCAGGCGTCGTACGACATCCATCCGGCCAGGAGGGTCGCCTCTGCCACGGTGGAGAACAGGGCTCGGCCAACCTGCTCGGTGTACTGCCCGCGCAGGAGCGGCGTCACTTCGGTGCTGAGGTACTGAACGGCTGCGTGCCGAGCGTGGTCGCCTCCGAACCGGTCGTCTAACTCGGCGAACATGTCCGCTGTGGTCTTGACGGCGGCGACGTCTCCGAAACTGACGCGCATTCCGTCTCGACGTTGGCGAGGAATGGCCGGCTCGGGTGCGACCAGCCAACGGAGCGAGGCTTCGTTCCACGCGGGCTCTGAGGGCTCGGCTTGTAGCAGGGGCTCATACCGGTTGAGATCAGCACGCCACAGCTGACCGACCGTATCGATCGCGCCCTCGGGACTCGCCGGATAGCTGGCGTCCAAGAGCCCGGTGTTCCGCTCGCCCTCGTGGTTCAGCCCCAGCTCGGCGGCGCTGAGATCGTACGCCTCGCACAGCAACGGACCGTAGAAGTCGTCCGGCGTGCTATGGCCGTTCTCCCAACTGGCGATACGGCGCTTCACGCTGGCGTCCGCCGGGAGTTGGTGACCGCGGCGGAGCGCAACCTGACGCAGCTCGCGTACCAACCTCGGCTGACTCCAACCTCGGCCCGTACGGGCTTGCCGTAAGCGAACGCTGATCGGCTCCAGCGAAGACGTGACCGTTCCCTCCCAGCACGGGTGCGACTTCTGGGGCGCACGACTCTTTAGCTTCACGACCGAATATACGCGCAGTTCTTTACCGCGCGCTGCAAGTAACCGTAGATCGACGGTCGTTGATCGGTGACGGGGGAGGACGCGTCCACGCCTGACCCGTCATCCCCCGTCACCTCTCGTCATCTGCCCTGGCCAGGGTCGTGCCCCGAGCCTGGACACAGGGCGGCATTGCGGCCGCAACCCCGTCTCGATCGAGGTGAGATGACGTGCAGAGGATGACCAGGAGCGGCATGGAATGGCTGTCGGCGGCAGCTGACAACCCCGTCGAGTGCCGACAGGTGTGGGCGGACGATCCCCGCATGCCGTGCCTGCTGCCGACCGGCCGCTTCTTCGACGTGCTGAGCGTGGAACAGCGCCTCGGGATGGAGATGTTCGATCGCCTCTTGCGGAGTGCGATGCCGTTCGGACCAACGGTCATCGACCGCAAGGCACAGCGAGTCGGCTTCTTCCTCTCCTCGCAGAGTCGCGAGACCTTCACGCAGTACCTCGAACGCGAAACGTCCTCACCACCGCCCTATCGATACCTGAGCAAGGACTGCGCTGTCGTCGTGCCGGGCCCCATCCCGCTGGCCGACGGCCGCTATCAGTGGCTCCGCGCGCCTACGCGTCGACCGGAAGCCAATCCGCTGCGCCCTGTCGCTCTGGCCACTGCGCTGGTCGCTTCCGCGGAACTGCTGGCGAGGATCGACCGCTTCGACGAGCAGTACCCGACGCCGTACGCGGCGGTCGCCGCGCTCCCCGAGGAGTCGAGCCCGGATGGCGAATGAGTCGACCGACGGGCGCGACGCTGCCGCGTGGTCGCCTCTCGACAGCGAAGGCTGGTACGCGGCCCGAAACGCGACCACTGCACTGCGTGACGTCCTCGTTCGTGCCGGCCTGGAGAAGGACTTCCCGTACCTCCGCGCGGACTTGAACGCCTTTGGACACGGCCTTGTCGAGCTGGGCCGAGTGTCCCCCGCTACGGCCGAGCGCGTTGCAGAACTCCTGCGCCTGGCACTCGCGAGCGGCTTCGGCCGAGACCGTAACGGCGAGGGTGACGAACCGACCGTCGCTGAAGAACACAAGGGAAGGGCCTGACATCATGACCGACCGGCGCGGAGTGGTGGCCAAACGAGCGGAGAACCTGTCGCTGGGAGTGCCCTACGTGCGCGGCTGGAACCGCGCACGACAAAGCGCCGGCGCTCTGGCTGATCAGCTTGTGCTGCTCGGGCTGGACTCGGACTTCCCCGGCTTGGTCGCCGACGTCAATGTCTTCGGTGACGGATTGGTGCAGCTCGGGGCTGTTCGTCCTGAGGCGGCTCAGCTGCTGGCGAGTCTGATTGCGGCCGGTCTGAAGGCGGAGTCAGAAGACACGACGGCAAGCATGCCTCTGCTCCCTCCTCGGGAAGCGCCCGCCGCTTGAACCGTTCCTCGGCAGTTGGTTGTCCTGCCGCTCGGCCGGGACCGGCGCCCCAGCGCCGCAGCCCGGACGAACGGCAGGACAAACTCCATCAGCGTGGGACCTGCGCACATTTGCGGCCGGTTCCGTCGCTGGCCTGGACGAATGGTTCGCTCGGCGCATCGATGAGTGCTGACCCTCTCACCGTGGTTCTCGCTGTACTCCGCTTGGTCCGGTGCTGTTGTGGTGCGGTTCGGTGAGCGTTCGGAATCAGCCCTCGGGCCTGTGCAAGCACCTCATAGGTGGTGCTTCGCTGAGCCGACGCCTTGGCTGTCGTTGCCTGGCAGAAAGACGTACGGTTCCAGTCTGCTGCCGACGCGGAAGGTGTACTTGGGCTTCAGATGCTCGTCAAACCATGCCGCGTACTTTCGGGCCGAACCTCCGGTCGGCGCGGAGCCAATCCTGATCTCTGGCGGTTCCTAGGACGCCTCGCCGTGGGGATGCTGATCGCTCTCCCCAAGTCACGCAGGCGCCGCCAGCGAAATACAGGAGTGGCGACCGTGGCGAACGGCGGCGGCTCTCCGGTGTGGAACCGCATCCAGCGCAGACGTTGAATGCAACGGTGCTGCGGACGCGCACCTCTTATGCCAAGTCCTCCGGCATGCCGCAGCCCGAAGTCGCCCATAGTCTGGTGTTGCTCGGGGCTCGTCGCGGACGTCCCCCACGCCCCAAACGATCTGGTCTAGTGCGATTGGTTTCGGCTTGGTCACTTCTCTGGACTTGGCCCGCTTGTCCGTGCGCGGGCGGCGGACCCGGACCTCGGTGCCCTCGATCCACAGGGTCACGCCTGCCGCGCTGGCGTAGGCGAAGGCGTCGGCCGGGGGGCTCGATGAGTGGGCAGCCGCACCCCTGGCCCGGTCGGGGTGAGGTGATCTCTTGCAGCGGGTAAACAACGTTCATAACGGTTAGGTAAGTTGGGCAATCCGTGTTTTTCCCCCCGCGTGGCCGTGGAATGATCGCGACACGCGGCAACCAGGGGAGGCGGTGGGTGCATGTCCAGCCCAGGGGATCCCTTCGAGGCGTCGGCGTCGGCGCTCGGTTACCTCTACCAACTTCGCAGGGCTCTCCAGCGGTGCGTGGAGCTCTCCAGGGGCGGGATCGAGTGGAGTGTGGCGATCGAGGCAACGGACGACGTCCAAGCCCTCATCGGGTCACACACCGAACTGACTCAGTTGAAGAAGCGGGCAGCCAGCGTGAAGCTGACGGACCTGTCGTCGGACCTATGGAAGACGATCAGGATCTGGTCGCAGGCCGTAACCGACAGCCGCATCGACCTCGCTGAGACGAGCCTGTACCTCATCACCACCGCAGAACTGCCTGAAGGCAGCGTGGGGTACCTCCTACAGCACAAGTCGAGTGGACACCGCGACGAGCAAACCGCCGAAGCTCTCCTCGTCCAAGCCCGCCAGTCCTCGCAGAGCAGAACCCTCGCAAAAGCCTTCGAAGCGTTCGACGCGCTTGGCGAGCGCCGCCGTGCTGAACTCGTCAGCCGCATTGAAGTCATCGGTAACGCATCGGGCATGGACGAGATCAGGGATGATCTACTTGGCTACGCGAGTCTTGCCGTCGAACGCCGATTCGCCACTTCCTTCTTACAGCGCTTGGAAGGCTGGTTCTTCGAACGCGCGACCGCTCAAATGAGCTCGCCTGGAGGAGACCCGGTGACGGGCGCCGAGTTCGACGAGCTGTTCACGGATCTGCGTAACCAGATCGGTGATCAGAACCTGCCCATCGATCCTGACATCGCCGCGCTCACAGCTGAGTCTCCTGCCGCTGCCGACGCCGCCGACAAGGTTTTCGTACAGCAACTGCGGCTGATCGACGTGGGCGCAGAACGGATCGGCTACGCGGTGCGAGACTGGATCCGGGCCTTTGTTCAGCGCTCCCGCTGGGCGAACGAGAACCTGCTTCGCGCCGGTGAGATCGGAGCGTACGAGCGCCGGCTTGTGGAGGAGTGGCAGTCGCGCTTCGCAGAGATGCGGGAAGAACTCGGGGACGAAGCCACCGAGGAAGAGATGAAGCGAGAGGCTAAGCTGATCTACCGGTGGGTCGATCGCGAAGCCCGCATTCGAATCCGCACTGGTTGCGAGGAAGTGTTCGTCGCCAAGGGGTCCTACCACATGCTCGCGGACGAACTGCGGGTCGGTTGGCACCCGGACTTCTCCGCGCGACTCGCGGCTCTACTGGAGCCGACGGGAGCCGCTGATGGCCGAGCGTGACCTCAGTCGGGAGGAACGTGGCCTGTTCAACCCGGCATTCACGGCACTCGTATGCGCCCGCGCAGTGCAGGGCTGTGAACAGCAGTACGCTGCCGCGTGCCCGCTACCTGTCGCGGTGACCGCGGCGGTCATGGCTCTTCAGCCGTCCATCCGGGCAGCGTTACCAGCCACCCTGCGCACCGGGCTGATGGGATGGCTCGACACGAACGAGGCCGTGCGCGTCGCCATGGGGCTCAACGCTGCCGCTCTTGCGGCAGTCGTCCGGCCCGGTCTGCTCTTTGCCCTTCAAAGCGATGTCCTGCGGTTTCAGGGCAGCGGCTTGACCGTGACACCGCGCGCTCTGGGCAGGGTGATCAAAGGCGGCACCGAGCAGAACACTGCCGTGCAGCAGGCCGCCCATCAACTCGGGCGCTGGTTGCCCAGCACCGGCAGTATCAGCACTGTCATGACACTTCTGGGAGTTCAAGCGTGACCTTTCAGATCAACGCGGTCACCGTCTACGGCAACCAGCCCGGGCAGGTCCGCACCGTCCCTTTCCGCCCCGGCACCCTCAACATCGTCACGGGGGACTCCCGCCGCGGGAAAAGTGCGTTGCTGACGATCATTGATTACTGCCTGGCCAGTGCCGACTACCCCGTAAAGGCCGGCATCGTCCGCAAGTACGTGAGCGCCTACGCCGTCACACTGACCAAGCCGGGTCAGCAGCTGTTCGTCGCCCGGCGTGCACCCGACGCAGGCAACGCCGTCAGCACGGTGCTGTGCGTCCTGTCGCAGGCCCCGGACAGTCCGCCTCCGCCACTGCAAGAGCTGTCCTTCTCGGCTCCGCTGGATGCCGCCAAGGACATCCTGAGCGGCTTCTGTGGCATCGACCGCACCATCAAAGTGCCGGCTGTCGCGCGCGCTCAGACCATCTCTCCGTCCATCCGCCACGCGCTGTTTTTCTCTTTCCAGGCCCAGAACGAGGTTGCCAACCCGGCCCTGCTCTTCCACTCCCAGGGTGAGGAGTGGCGGCCGAACACGATCCGCGGCGTGATCCCCTACTTCCTCGGCGCCGTAGACCCCGAACAGGCCGCACTGCGTAATCGGCTGCGCCTTTTGCGCCGTGATCTCTCCGACCTAGAAGCGAAACTTGCCCAGGCCCGTGACCTCGCCCCCGCCTCAGGTCAGGCTCGGGCTCTGCTTGCTGAGGCAGCCGAAGCAGGTCTCCTGCCGCCTCGCGACGACGAACCCGCAGCCGACGAAGCACTCGCCCTGCTGCGGTCTGCCCTCGATGACACCCCGCAGCCAGGCCCCGAAACCGACAGTGTTGACGACAGCGACCCGTTGGCCGCTGCAAGCGCCCGCCGGGCACAGCTGCGCCGCGCGCTCGGGCAGACCCGAGCCCGCATAGCCGACCTTAGGCGCGCGCTCGAAGAGAACAACGACTTCGCTGGGCAGGCCAACGAGCAGCGCGGACGCTTGGCATCCCTCGGGCTGCTGCGCCTCAACCCCGATACCTCGCAGACCGATCAGTGCCCGGTGTGCGAAAGCCTCATTCCCTCGGCCAACGCCACCGTGACTGCTATCACAAACGACCTGCAGCGCCTCGACGGCGACCTGCAAGTCATCGGCAGCGATACGCCAGCGCTGCAACGTTTGCTGGACCAGGAGCAGGAGCAAATGCAGCAGCTGCGCTCCGCGCTCGCCCGCAACCAGGACGAGATTGACGAGATCAGCGCCGGGCTGCGCGCGCTCCAACTGGAGCCGGACAATGCGCAGCGCGCCGCGCACGTGCGCGGACGCATCAGCCTCTACCTCGACACCACGGCCCAGCACGCGGCTACCCCCCAGGTCGAAGACCGCCGCGACGAACTCCAACAGCAGATCGCGAACCTGGAGGAACTCCTCAGCGACGACACCCAGGGCGACCGGCTCACCAGCTACCTGTCTCTGATCAGCCAGAACATCCGCGCCAAGGCCGCCGAACTCGGGCTCGACCACTCAGAAGCGCCTATCCGGCTCGACGTCAACCGGCTGACCGTTGTTGCCGATACCGCTGACGGTCCCGTCCGGCTCGCCGACATGGGCAGCGCCGAAAATCACCTCGGATACCACGTAGCCACGCTGCTGAGCCTGCACGAGTGGTTCAGCGAGCACAACAGCCCCGTGCCAAGAACCCTGATTCTCGATCAGCCGTCTCAGGTCTACTTTCCGCCCGACTACACCGGCGAACCCACCCCCCAAGGTACCGACCTCAACCACCTGCTGAATGTCTATCAGACCGTCGTCAACACCATCCAGGCACTCGACGGCGCCCTCCAGGTCATCGTCGTCGAGCACGCCGACCTAGCCGATCCACTCTTCCGCGACCATGTCATCGAGCGCTGGCGCTACAGCAACAACGAAGCCCTCGTGCCAGCGGAATGGATCACCGAACCGCCTGACGACGAGGACGAGTAGCCTCACACGGCCCGTCACTGAAAGCACAGCTCACCTCAACGACTTAGCAGCCGATGATGCCGCCTTCCCGCCTCCTGTGAGGCCTGCTCCTCGGACCTTCATGAACACTGCTCATAAGGCCTCTCTAGCCGGTCACCTGGCGACGTGTAAGCCGTGCGGCAAGAAACACCCCATCTTGCCTGACGTCCACCCTTGGGTGGTAAGCCGTATGACGGGAACCTCCTGACCTGCGGCTTCATGTTCGACTGGTGGGACTTGCCTGTCACTGTCGGTTGTCGTCGAGTGGCCTCGGGGAGCCTCGGACGGCCCACAGACGGCCCCGGGCTCGCTTCGCGCTCACACTCTCCGAAACAGATACACGCCGATGATCTCGCCCTGGATCTTCACGTGCTGCCCCGATGAGAACACCTTGTCTCGCGACTCCTCGGCGAGCTGGACGTACAGGTACTGAGCAGTGTGTAGTTCCCAACCCTCGTCCTCGATCTTGGGCTCACGTCTGACCAGTCCGAAGCTTGTGAGGAATTCGGGAACATTTGCCGCGCCGTGTGGAACACCGCCCTCGAACAGCGCCGTGAGTACCGGCGGCGCGGAGCGTGGATGAAGTACGTGCCGCAGGCCGCCGAGCTGGCGGAGGCCAAACGTGAGCACGAGTGGCTGCGTACTGCCCCGTCGGACATCCTCCAGCAAACGCTGAGGGACCTGGACACGGCATGCCGCACGCACGGTACGTTCAAGGTCCGCTGGCGTTCCAAATCCCGCTGGTCCACATCGTTCCGCTTCCCCGCTGGGAAACGGATCGTGGTGGAGCGACTGAACCGCAAGTGGGGCCGCGTGAAGCTGCCCAAGCTGGGCTGGGTCACCTTCCGCTGGACACGGCGCCCGGACGGGGAGATCCGCTCAGCAACCGTGTCCCGCAGGGCAGGGCACTGGTATATCTCTTTCCTCGTAGAGGATGGCGTCCTCACTCCCGGACACCACGCCGGGACCCCGGTCGGAGTGGACCGTGGCGTCGTCGTCGCCGCGACCACGAGCACGGGCACCTTCCACGACCGCAAGTTCGCCACGGCGGGGGAAAGGATCCGGTGCCGGCGTCTTCAGCAGCGTCTCGCCCGCAGCCGGAAGGACTCGTCGAGGCGCCGTAAGACCATTGCGGCAACGAACCGGATCATGGGGCGCGTCACCGATCGGCGCGCAGATTTCACGGCGTGGATCGCCAGCCGGCTCACGGCCCGGCATAGCGTTATCGTGCTGGAAGACCTGCGCGTGAGAACCATGACAGCCTCCGCCAAGGGCACCAGAGAACAGCCCGGCCGCCGCATTCGGCAGAAGGCGGGGCTGAACCGGGCGATCCTCGACAAGGGATGGCACCGCCTGGAGCTGGCCATCCGCAACGCCTCCAGGACGACCGGCACCGAAGTAGTGCTGGTCAACCCCGCGTACACGTCGCAGACGTGCCACCGGTGCAAGCACGTGGACGCGAAGAAACGTGAGAGACAAGCGGTCTTCGCGTGCACGGCATGCGGCCACCGGGATCACGCAGACGTGAACGCCGCGAAGAACATCCTCAGCGCCGCAGGGCATGCGGTGCCAGCCTGTGGAGACCTCGCCGCTGGGCGGTCTGTGAAGCAGGAACCAGCGGATCCGCGAGGGGTACCGCACCAACTGGCCTTTGAGCTGGTTTGGAATCCCCCGGCTTTAGCCGTGGGAGGAAGCCAAGTGGATGGCTCAGCCGCCCATCCAAGTTGCGTCATCGGGCGACGGTGAGTGGAACATCGCCGTCGAAGGCGCGGACAAGGACGACGTGACCGCGTTCTCCGGGAAGGACACGCGCGACCTGCTCGCCCGGCTGCAGGCTGCCTACAGCGCCGGGTAGACTGGTCGGTCGCCTCAGAGACGTCCTCCATGAGTCTCGCAGGACCGACCTTTGATCACCTTGGGACAGCGCGTGAGCAGCCGACTGGCCGGAAACCCTGAGGATTGCCGGGTGGCGGCAGGCTCGGCCGGACGTGCTGGCACGCGATCGGTTCCCCCTGATCGGCGGTGGGTCCTGTCAGGAGGGGCCATACTGGAGCCGTGACTGTGCACCATGCCGCTGCTTCGCGCTGGGCTCATGTGGCCGAGCGTCTGCCCGCTCGCCTGGACGAGCTGTCCGGTCCCGCGACGGGGACGGTCGAGCTGCCGTTGCATCTGGCGTGGTCGGGGCTGAGGTGCTTCGACGTGAGCGACGAGAAGCTGCTGCTGGGCTTGTACCGCATCGTGCTCACGAACGGTCTGCGCGAGGACCTCACCAGCTATCTCAACGCGGAACTGCTTGTGAGGCACTGGCCGCGGCTGCGGATTGCCTTGGGTAAGCCGGTGCGCACGTGCTGGGAGCAGCGGTTTCCCGAGCTGGTGGCGGCCGCCGCTGCGGCATGAGACTTCCAGACCTGCACCGGCGCCTGCTCAGTGATGCCCTGGACAGTGGTCATGCCTACCGGCTGGTGCTGGCCGGCGGCTATGCCGTCCAGGCTCATGAGCTGGTCAGCCGCACCCAGCCAGCCAGGACCTGGACCTGGCCACCGACGCTCCTGCGCGCATGAACGAGATCACCGGCGCCGTTGCTGCCGGCCTTGAGGACAAGGGCTGGGTGATCCGCATCGTCGAGGTCGCCCCGCGCATGGCCCGTCTGCTCGCCACGGACGCGGCAACCAGTGCGTTCGACCAGACCGAGGACCAGGACGGCGGTCGCGACGTTGCGGGTGATGGCCTCGCGACCAAGGACGCGCACCGTCACCTTCCAAAGGGACTGCGTCTGGCGCATGCCAGCAAGCGTTTTGGTGACCTGTGCCGTCATGGCCGGCGGTGAGACGCCGATGACGATGCGGGTGGCGGGTGCCGCGGTCAGGCGCGAAATGTCCGCGCGGGCAGCGTCCAATCGCAACAGCAGCGGCCCGGCGTGCTCCAGCAGCCGCACGCCGACGCCCGTGGGAGAGACCGGACGCCGCTGCAGCAGGACTGCTCCGAGGTCGCTTTCAAGCGCGGCGATGTGTTGGGACACCGCCTACTGGGTGTAGCCCAGCTCGCGGGCCGCCTCGGAGAAAGAACCCCAGCGTGCCACGGCCACGAGCGTGCGCAGAAGGTGCGGATCCATATCCATCAGTATCGCTAATGAAGAGGCCAAGGATAACCGTTGGTGCTGAACTCGGTTGCTGCTGCAGTATGTTCGTATGTCCGGGCCTACGAATATTTCGAGAGGGCGTGTCGCGCTGGTGGGTAACCGTTCGCCCAGCGTGCGGGCCCACACCTGTATCCCAGGGCTTCTCGACAAGGCCGGGACCTGAGTACGAGGAGAGATACGGTATGTCGGTGCCGACGCCCGGGTTGCAGTGGCCGCTCGTCGGTCGCGAGGCCGAGAGTGAAGCATTCGCACACGCTTTCGCGGGCGGTTTAGGTCAAGGATGGGTCGTTTGCGGTCCGACCGGCATGGGAAAGACGCGGCTGGCTGATGAGTGCCTGGCCTATGTGGCAGGTCAGGGTGGGCGCACAGCGCGGGCTGTAGCAAGCACTGCGGCCTCCGGCGTGCCGCTTGGGGCGATTGCGCCCCTGCTGCCCCCAGGAGCGGATCTCGCCGACCCCTCAACGTTGTTTCGATACGTTGCCCAGGGACTGCGAGGGGAAAACGGTACCCGTACCGCGATCTTCGTGGACGACATCCACCTTCTGGACAGCGCCTCGGTGAGGCTGATCGGACAGTTGCTCGACGCCGAAGCGATTTTCTTGATCTGCTCAATCAACACCAGTGTTTCGTCGCCCTTCCCCGCCTCTGCGCTGCTCGACCGTGGAGATCGCATCACCCGGGTCGATCTTGGGAGCCTGGGGTTTCGTGACGTTTCAGTGCTGCTCGAGCGGGTGCTGGGAGGACCTGTCGCCCTCCGCGCCGTGCAGGCACTCTTCGCGGCCAGCGCAGGGAACCCCCTGTACCTGCGCGAGCTCGTCCTGGGAGCGCTGGCGAGCGCTGACCTGGGCAACGACGGAGAAATCTGGGACCTGTCGGAGACACCCCTGCGCGGGACCCCAGGCCTCGCCGACCTGATCAGCAGGCGTATGGCCGGGTTCGGTCCCGCAGCGCGGCCAGTACTGGAATCCCTCGCCCTGTGCGGTCCACTCTCCCTGGAGGAGGCGGCGGAACTGGCAGACGAGAGAGTTCTGTCAGCCCTGGAGGAGGCCGGGCTGGTGCGCATGTCCACCAGCGGACGCCGCACCACAGTCACCTTGGACCATCCGGTCTTCGGCGACATCCTGCGCTCGAAGATCACCACGGTCCGAGGTCGCAGGCTCCTCCTGCAGCGCATCCAACGGGTCGAGACCCGAGGGTCCCGCCGGCACGAGGACCTCCTGAATCTCGTGTCCTGGCGCCTGAGCGCCACAGGAACGGCCCCGCCTGACCAGCTCGTCACCGCAGCTTCCCTCGCCCTGTCCCTAACCGACAGCGCCCAGGCCCTGCGGCTGCTGGAGAACCTGCAGCCGCAGCAGCGCACGTCGCCTGCTCTGCTCCTACAGGGCACGGCCCTGGCATACCTGGGACGGCTGGAGGAAGCCGACGAAGTCCTGGAAGCAGCCGAAGACGTCGCGCGCAGCGACGCCGAGAAGGCCGACGCGGCCACGGCACGAGCGCAGGTCCTCTTCTGGTGCAGCCATCGCGTCGACGAGGCCATATCGGTGATCGGGGAAGCCCGCGGCAAGATCAAAGAGCCGATGCAGCAGCGGCTTCTGGACATCTCCGAGGCTAGTGTCCTAGCTGCGACCGGAGAGGCCGTTGCTGGCCTGAAACTCCTTGAGTCGCAAGCGTCTCCACAATCGATTCCGGGTGACGCCCGGCAGATGGAGGACGCTGCCAAAGCCGTCGGCCTCCTCTACGTCGGACGCGTGCGGGAAGCAGTCCAACTCGCCGAGCGGGCGCACCATCTAGGTCAGGAAGGCATGAGGTCTATCGCGGTCCCGCACCCATCCACACACCTGCTGGCGGTGGTCTTTGGCCTGGCGGAGGACGGACAATTGGACCGGGCGCGCGCGATCGGGGAACAGGCCGTGCGGGAGCTGCCCGCTGACACCGCCCCGGTGATACGACAGTGGCTGGTGGCCTACCTGGGCAGGCTGGAATGGATGGCTGGCCGTGTGGCTCAGGCCCGGCGCTGGTATGCGGAAGCTGCGGCACTAGCCCGTCGGCAGGGCACCCTCCAGCACCTGGACGACCACCTCTCGGCGCTGGCCGCCTGTGCCGCGCTGCTTCAGGACACGACGGGGGCCGAGAAGGCGCTCGCCGCGCGGGCACGGCCTATGTCATTGCCCAAGCAGGGCCGCACCGATCCGCGCGACGTTGTGACCCAGGCCGTCGGGGTCGCCTGGGACCTGGCGACCAGCGGCAGGGTGAGCCGCGCGAGAACCACGTTGACGTTCGCGGCTTCCCTGGCGCGCCACCGTGAGTACGTCATAGTGGAGGCGTTCTTGCTAAACGAGGCCGCGCGCCTGGGCGCGGCCTCAACCGTGGCGCCCCGACTGCAGGAACTCGCGGGCGTGTGCGACGGCGAGCTCACCGCCGCGCGTGCGGACTTCGCCAAGGCATTGGCCGCGCGAAGCCCGGAAGCGTTGCTCACCGCTGCGGACCGTCTCGAAAGCATGGGGGCGCACCTGCTGGCGGCTGAGGCGTGCGCTGCTGCTTCCTCGGCCTGGAGGCGTGGCGGTCAGGCCCGCCGCGCCACAGCTGCCAGTCGGCGCAGCCAGGAACTCGCAAACCTCTGCGGGGGCGTTAGCACACCGATGCTCCTCGCCACTGGGGTCAGGTCCGCGGACCTGACCGACAGAGAACGGGAAATCGCGGTGCTCGCGAGCAGAGGGGCCAGCAGCCGCGCGATCGCCGAAGAACTCTCGCTTTCAGTGCGCACCGTCGACAATCACCTGCAGCGTGTGTACGTCAAACTGGGCGTCTCAAATCGGTCAGGTCTCTGCAATGCCCTGTGAAACTTCCACAACCGCCCGCCCGTGATGAACGACCGCGCGTTAATCGTCCCTCAGGTGGCCAGACGTTCCAAAACTCGCCTTGCCCTGCTGTTCGGCTCACTGCTGTAGGCACTCACGTCTGTGATCGAGAGGACGGAACGCGTGGTCGTGAACAGGTCGAACAAGAGATCGTCCGTAGTCGCCCAGAAATACACTTTCCAGGCGTCTCCAGCGGCGGTCGGCGACTCAATGCGGAGGCGCTGCTCCTCACCCGCGCCAACGAATCGCAATGACTTCGAGGTGCCCCACATGGTCACAGGCCGCACATCGAGCACCTGAGCCAGGGTCTCGATGTCGGCCTCCGTGACCTGCTGCACAGTGGCTGTCAGCGCACTGCCAGCCTCATCGCCGAAAAGCGCAGCGTCCCACACCCACGTATAGACCCACTGAGAGAAGCTGTCCGCATGGGGAACCCAGGAGTCGGGCTGCACACCGTCCCAGGAGAGCAGTACGGGCGGATCGTCGGAGCCGTCGAGACAGACGGCCAGGCAATAAACCCCGCTGTAATCCTCCAGGAACGGCAGCCAACCGTACGTCACGGGATCAAACTCCCGTTCCTCCTGCTCCTCCACACCGTCCGGCCAGTCCCCGTTATCAGGCGGCCAGTAGTACGATTGTCGTCCACCCAGACGTTCGACTGGATACGCATAGTCGCCTGACTTTGCCGACTCCAGAATCGTGGTGGCGGCGGACAGGGAATACCACTCCCGCACCGCCGCCGGCAGCGCACGCCCGTGTTCGGACTCGAATTTCTCCAGTTGAACAGCGGCCGCTTCCGAAGGTTCGGAAGCCACATCCGCAAGCGCCAGGGCAGTCATCAAATAGTTCACGATTTGTAGTCCATTCGTTGCTGGTGCGATGTGTCGTTCTAGGCACCATGTCGCATCGATTCGCGCTCTACGCCAGCAGCTTGTCGCTGC
This sequence comes from Streptomyces sp. NPDC001348, assembly GCF_053597535.1. Lineage (NCBI taxonomy): Bacteria > Bacillati > Actinomycetota > Actinomycetes > Kitasatosporales > Streptomycetaceae > Streptomyces > Streptomyces sp. NPDC001348. Next base: position 14,577 of record NZ_JBSFIK010000014.1, read on the forward strand.
TTAGTTGCGGGCTGTCTGTTTGGTTGGATGGTGTCTGGCAGACTCCTTCTCCTTTATCAGACAGGACTGGCGCGATGGGTTGCGACGTTGATCGATAGTTGGCGGATTCTTTCTGTAGTTGGCGAGCCGTGGTCCGGTGACTATGAGTTGCGGTCGTGTACGGAGAAACGTGCAGGCGTCGTACGCCACGGTATTGTGCTGATGTCGTGAAGACACGCAGAGGTGCCCGCATCTGGTCGGACGTATGCGGGTTGGACGGGATGGCCTCCGCGTGCAACGTTGAGGATGCCGCAAGCGGTTGGCTGTTGCTGTACGACTCGTGGCCGCGACGGTAGTCCGCTACATGGTGTTTCGACGGTGCCTGCTGTCGGTGCTCGCAGCCAAGGACAACGAGCTGGAACGTCTCCGACACGAGCTCAATACTTCGCCGGTACGCACGCCGCCCAGGCTCGCAACAACGGTCAACTCCAGTCGTAAATCGTGATCTTCATGGCGAAGCACTGGGCTAAGGTCCTGACCATGAAACCGTACTCCCACGTAGAGCTGTCCCCGCCCGCTGCCTAGCGAGCGGCCCCACCGGATCTCCACTCCCTCCGAGCGTTCCTTGAAGGAGTCGCCGGAGCGGTGCCTCCTGCCCGCGTGCCAAGTCCACGCGCCGTCAGCGACCACTGACCGGAGTCATCCATGCGGGCTGCACCCGTACGTCCCCTGCTCTATTCCGGCTTGGCCTTGCTGTGGGAGCGGCATGTGCGGCCGCAGCGGTGGCCTTTGCAGTGCTGCCGCAGGGGTCGACGCCCTGGCCGACGAGTGGGAGTACCGCCCCTGCCGCCACGGCAAGTCGGTCGTCGCCTGCTTCCATGCCCCCGTCGGCCGCGTACGGGGCTGACGCGCGGAAGGGCGGGGAGGAACCGTGCGGACGGAGCCGCGGGGCACGGATCTGCGTGAAGGTGCCCTTCACCGGGCCGCAGCGTGCTCCATGGCCTGGTCGCGATGCGTGATGACGGCCGGTACGTCATCACTTTCGGTACGCCGGATCAGCTCCAGAACCGGCCGAACCAGACCGCCCGGTCGCGCGATCAGCCGTGCCAGCACTGCCGCCCGGTGGCACAGCCACCGCAAATCGGCGTGGGCGGTGTCCGCGGGGCTGCTGTTGAAGGCGAGGGCTGCTTCGGGCGCTGGCCCGTTGAACTCACGAGCAACGGATTCCATCCCTTGGGCCAATGCCCTGACTGGGCCGATCGCGCCAGCTCGGAAGAGGGGCGTCGAACCCGGCCGCAGCAGTTCGCCCTTCCAAAGCCTCCGCCCCCGGCGTCGCTGACGCCGGGGCAGAACCTCCATAGCCGTTGTTGCGCAGCCGTGTCGCAAGAGGCTGCAAGGTGGGTACTTCCGGCTCAGCCTCCGAACACCTCCGGCGGCACTCCCAGTTCCTTGGGTCCGACAAGCCCGAACGAGGGGCCTCGGGTGAGCCAGAGCAGTAGGGGCAGGGCGCGGTCGGGGTGTCGGCGGCTCATTTCGCGGGCGATGTCGGCGACGGGTACCCGTGGCTTGGCCACCTCCTGGTAGTCCTCCAGCCAGGCGCGGGTGTCGTCGATCACCTCTTCCCCGCCCACCGGGCCATGGCCCGGGACCACGATCCGGTGTTCTCCCAGCGCCTGGACCTGATCCAGGGCGATGAGCCATGACGCGGGGTTGTTGGTGTCCGCCATGTAGCAGTGCGAGTGGTGGTTGAGCAGGTCCCCGGCGATCAGGGCTTGCGCGTCGGGTACGTGGAAGGCGGTCGCGTGCACCGTCTCGGCCACCGGGAGGTCCACGAAGACCACTGCGTGGCCCTCCAGGTAATAGCTGTCCCCGGTCAGCGGCTCGGGCACCGGCATCTCGTCCGGGATCTGGTCGCCGTAGGCATCCTGCCAGTGCAGGCGCTTGGCCGGCCACTCCAGGATCCCGTCGATGACGCCCTGCCGGGCCAGGATCGGGACGTCCGGGAAGGCGGAGGCGATCTCCCCCATGCCGCCGTAGTGGTCCGGGTGCGCGTGCGTGATGAAGGCCGCCTTGAGCTGCTTACCGCTGTCACGGACGCGGTCGGCGAGTTCGCGTGCCTCGTCGATGACGAACTGCACGTCGATCAGGATCGCGTCGTGCTCGCCGCTGATGAGGACGCAGTTCGGCGACAGAGCCGCTTCGGAGCCCGCGAACACATCGAAGCGAAGCCCGTTTCGCTGCTCCGAGAAGATATTGGTGATCATGGGTCGTTCCTCTCTGACCGGCCCTTTTCGTTCCACTCAGTGCGTGGCATCCTCTGAGCCGTGCGGTAACGCTAAGGAAATCTGGGAATCCGTGACATGACTGGGAGCGCGCCGTTTCCGGCACCACAGCGCAGCTACGACGCCGAATGGCGTTTCACCACGCTCGGCCTGGAACATGACCCGTGGGACTACTGGAGCGAGGTGACCCGCATGGCGTTCGTCGCCATGCGCGCGGCCGCACTGCCCGACACGGTCCCCGTCTCAGGCAAGCACGGATTCGCCGCATCCGCTGTCGCCCGGGCGACGGGCGGGCTGCTGGTCAGCACCATGCGGGCGGATCCGCATGAGGCCGCTCGTACGCCTGACCTGGTCAGGAGGGCGGCAGGAGAGGACTTCTTCCTGACGCTGCTCACCGAGGGGTCGGCCAGGCTCCGGCAAGGCGACCGCGCCGCTGAGGTGGGTCCCGGCGACTTCGCTCTCGTGGACAGCGCCCGCCCCTACGTGTTCTGCTTCGACCGCCCGTTCCGCTCGGTGGTCCTGCAGATACCCCGCGCGATGCTCACCTCCCGCTGCGCTGTCGCCGAGCACGTCACCGCCGTACCGTTCCGGACCGCGCGCGGCACGGGCGCCTTCGTCAGTCCCGTCCTGTGCGCTCTGGCCGAACAAGGTCATGACCTTAGCGAGGCGACCGCGGCATCCTTCATGAGGAACCTTCTCGATCTCCTGGCCACCGCGTGTGACGCTCTTGGCTCGGACGTCTCGGGGAAAGCGAGTGCGGCCGTTCATCGACGTGATCTTCGGCGGGCCAAAGCCCACCTCGCCGACCGGCTCCACGACCCCGGCCTGACGCTGCTGGCCGCCAGCCACCACCTGGGCTTTTCACTGCGTTATCTGCACGAGCTGTTCCGCGAGGCCGACACCACACCGCGCGCATGGCTCTACGCCCAGAGGCTTGACCGCGCCCGCGCGATGCTGTCGGGGGCCGGATACGACGCTCAGAGCATCAGCAGCATCGCGCTGCGCGTCGGGTTCAAGGACGCTTCCCACTTCTCCCGGGCGTTCAAGTCCCGCTTCGGGACCAGCCCCGCTACCTACCGCAGGACGGCCGCAAGGGCGCCATCGGGGATCGCATCATCCTGATCGCTGCTGTGGCGTATGTCCATGACGGCCACAGAGAGTGCACGTGCGTCATGCGGGACGATCTGCCGCCCAGGCGGAATCGGGCAATTAGGCCCTTGTCGGGATGATTCGGCGCATGGCGCATAGGCGCAGGCCTGCGGCCGCGGGGCTGTGAAGAACGTGTCGCCGGTTGCAAAGGCGGGGGATTTGGGCGGTCAGGGGAGCGCAATGGCTTGGTTCATGGGTTCTGGGTTCGTACGGTTCCTGGCAGTGTTGCTGCGGACCACAGGTCGGCTGCGATCTGGTCGGTGGCGGCAGCGGCGGGGTGGTTGGTGGCTTCGGTGAGGGAGGCGGGGGAGGCGGGTTTTGTGCTGGTGGCGGGGTGTTCGGCGAAGAGGGCGACGGCCAGGGCGAGGTGGGGGCCGTATCCGGCTGCCCAGGCAGTACGGTTCCCGGCTGTACCTGTGTGGATGGCCGGCGGGCCGTCTGGGGCGGGACTGTGCAGCAGGTCGGTGACCGACTTGGCGGCGCCGGCTGTCATGGCGGGGCGGAGATTGTGGTACGCGGTGTAGACGGTTCGGGCATTACGGGTGATCTCGGTGACGGTGTAGGGCGCGGCGTAGTGGCCCTGGGCGGCCAGGGTGGCGTAGGCGGCAGCCATCTGAACGGAGGTAGGTGCGGCGGTGTGCCGGAATCGGTCCAGCGGCGGGTCAAGTTGGACATGGTCGAGGGGGGTCAGGGCGGTGCCGGCTTCGATGGCGCCGTTGAGGGCGTCGTTGAAGGGCTGGTGGGCGTAGTCGGCGCCGCCATACAGCAGGCGGATTGCGCCGTCGCCGGGAGCGATCGCCGTGATCGCTGCGTGTAGCCGGGCCCCGGCAGCGGGGCGGTGGCCGTGGAGAGCGGCGTCGGTTTGGGCCTGGACGGTCTGAGTGGCTGTGTCCTGGAGGGTGAGGTCGAAGGTGGTGTGGATGGTGTAGCCGCCGCGGGCGAGCTGGTCCTGGCTGATGCCGAGTCTGTTGGCGGCTTCGTCTGAGGCTGCGTCAATCAGGTACTGGCGCTGGCCTTCGGTCTGCCCGGGCGGGAAGAATCGGAAGGCGGGGAAGGCGGCTTGGCCGCGCTGGTGTGCGGTGATGGCGGCGCTGGCTTTCATGCCGTCCAGGACCCAGGCCCAGCGGCGCTGCAAGACGGCAGTCACCTTGGGGTCGGACCCGGCCCGCTCGTAGTAGGAGGGCAGGTTGATTATGGCCGCTAGCGCGGCCCCCTGAGAGAGAGTCAGCTCTTCGGCGTTGACGCCGAAGTAGTTGCGGGCGGCGGCCTGGATACCGGCCGCCCCGCGGCCGAAGTAGACAGTGTTCAGGTAGCCCTGGAGGATCTCGTCCTTCGTCCGGGTACGGTCCAACTTGACGGCGATCAGCGCCTCCCTGGCCTTGCGGGACAGCGACCGCTCCGGAGTCAGCAGGGCGTTCTTGATGTACTGCTGGGTGATCGTGGAGCCGCCCTGACGCGCCCCGCCGGTGACCGCGGCCAGCACCGCGCGGGCGATCGCGGTCGGCGCGATCCCGGAATCGGTGCGGAAGGACCGGTTCTCCGCCGCGATCACCGCCTCTTGCACAGGCAGGGGCACTTTCTTCAATGGCACGTCCTGCCGGTCCACAGGGCCCCGCCGCCCCAGATAGTCACCATGGACATCGAGGAACACGGTGCTCTGCACAACCGCATCCGGATGCGGGGCAGGGATCTTCACCACCGTGTACGCCCACATCACCACCGCGGACAGAAGTACCACCAACACCAGCGTCAATACGGTCAGGCGGCGCAGCCATCGCAACGCCCAGTGTCGAGGCGGGCGCACAGACGTGAGCGCGGGTGTGTGGACGGCAGAGCGCGGTTTTCGGTGACGCGGCAGTGCCAGAGATCTGCTTGAGCGATATGGCATGGAGAAATGGGCTTTCCGGTGTGTGTGGCCGGTTGAACGGGTGAGAAGTAGGCCACCGCCGTGTGCGGCCGGAATGACGGCAGCTGTTTCTTAGCGGCAGGAAGGGCACGTGACGGTGCGCTGCCGACAGGGAAATGGCCCGCTGTCACCTCAGCGTGGCTGGGACAGCGGGCCCTGGGCGGTGAGGCAGCCCGGCGTGGGTTGGGCGGTAATGCCTCGTAAGTGGTCGCGTAGGTGCGCTTGGCCGTTACAGGAGGGTCCGGGTGGCGATGGTGTGGCCTGCGGCGTCGGAGACAGTGACGCTGTGGACGAAGTTGTGCTTGGAGTCCTTGCTCTTCGGCCCGGCGGGGAGCTTGCTGGTGGCGTACCAGGCACCCCAGCCGGGCTGGCCGGACAGGTGGACCACGTTGCCAGTAATCGTGCCGCGGTCGGTGACGACCTTGACGCTGGCCGCGTCACCCTTGCCGTTGTAGATCCCGGACAGGAAGTACCGGCCGCCCACCGGCTCGGCCTCCAGGCTCACGCCGGGCTGGCTGCGGTCGATGTTGCCGTCGGCGACGCTGCGGAACTGATTCGCCTGAGTGGGCGTGGACCAGTGCTTGCCGTCCTTGGTCAGCCACAACTGCACCCCCGGCGCGGCCTGCACCCGCTCACCCGAAGCCACCACCCGGGCTGACCCAGTGGGAGCCGCCGGCAGCACGATGGGGACGGAAGCGGGTGTGCTGAGGTGGGTGGCAGTGGCGGCCAGCGGGACTGCCAGCAGCGCACAGGCAGTGGCCAAAGTGGCGGTACGGCGCCGCCGCCGGGTCCGGCGGCCTGCCTTCTCGATCGCGGCCAGCGGCAGGGGAGAGGGTGTGATGCCGTAGGCGGCGTCGGTGAACACTTCACGCAGCCGCTCGGTGTCGGGCCGGGAAGTCATGAGCGTGCTCCGGAAGGGGAAGTGTCGGGGGCGAATGCCGGATGGGCCCTCAGCGCCGCGAGTCCGCGTCGGGCGTGGGTCTTGACCGTGCCCAGCGAGCAGTTCAGCACGGTGGCGATGTCCTGATCGCTCAGGTCGTCGAAGTAGCGCAGCACCATCACGGCCCGCTGCCGTGAGGGCAGGGCCGCTAGCGCCTGGGCAAGGGCAGCGCGGTGTTCGACGGAGTCGGCGTGTCCGCTATGAGAGCGGTGTGACGTCTCGGGAAGAAACGGCATGAGCAAGTGGGCAACGCGCCTCTTCCGGATCCGGCTGAGGTTGTTGTTCACCAACGCACGGCGCACGTACAGGTCCACCTCGTCGCGGGGGATGCGGCGCCATCGGGCGTAGACCTTGGCAAGTGTGGTCTGCACCAGATCCTCGGCCTCGTGGAAGTCGCCGGTGAGCATGTGCGCGGTACGCACCAGCCGAGGCCAGGCCGCCCTGGCGAACTCGGCGAAGTCGCCATGGCTCTCGTCCGTCACAACTGGTGATTCCTTTGATGGCAGGGTATACGCATCGAGGAAGGTGGGGACCCGAGACCTCCGGATCCCCACGCGGGTCGAACGCGTTACGGGAGGGTCCGGGTGGCGATGGTGTGGCCTGCGGCGTCGGAGACAGTGACGCTGTGGACGAAGTTGTGCTTGGAGTCCTTGCTCTTCGGCCCGGCGGGGAGCTTGCTGGTGGCGTACCAGGCACCCCAGCCGGGCTGGCCGGACAGGTGGACCACGTTGCCAGTAATCGTGCCGCGGTCGGTGACGACCTTGACGCTGGCCGCGTCACCCTTGCCGTTGTAGATCCCGGACAGGAAGTACCGGCCGCCCACCGGCTCGGCCTCCAGGCTCACGCCGGGCTGGCTGCGGTCGATGTTGCCGTCGGCGACGCTGCGGAACTGATTCGCCTGAGTGGGCGTGGACCAGTGCTTGCCGTCCTTGGTCAGCCACAACTGCACCCCCGGCGCGGCCTGCACCCGCTCACCCGAAGCCACCACCCGTACCGTCGAAGCCGACTTGGAGGCGGCAGCGGCCACCTGCTCAGTAGCCACCGAGGCCTTGGCCGGCACAAACGCGTGCGCCATCGTCGGCATCGCCACCAGCGTGGCCGCGGCCGCCGCGGCCGCCATGTACTTCTTCATTCGTGTCATGAATGAAATCTCCTTGCGGATCTCAGCGAACAGGGTGGAGGGCGCCTCTCCACCCTCCTAAACCCCATCCACCCCAGACCTGGATGACACAAGCCCGAAAAAGACTTACTGATCCATGGGCCCTGCGCCCCCGGTGCATGTCTCTCTCTGGCGCCTGCGCTCACTGCATACAGCTCCCCACACAGGGACGGTGGTCCCACGCAGCAGGGTGCCGTCCATGGCGAAGACATGGAGGCGGCTCACTGTCCTTCCTCCGCAGACGCAACCGTGGCGGCGGCCGGATACCCGTCCATCCCTCGGGCACGGGCTTTTCCTGTCAGGAACCCAGGCCGCTGCGCTGGCCGCCGTGGAGGCGGGAAAATGGGTCTGCTCCGTCCGGAACGCCGGTTTCACTGTGATGCCTGTGAGCTCGCGTGTCAGGATGGCGATGGGGATCGCTGACAGGGACCGTCAATTGTTGCGACAGCACGCGGACCAGACTCTTCAGCCCTGTGGTCCCTCCGGACGGCGTGCCGTTGGCATGTCACGTCGTTGCCGGGGAGGGGTTCGTGGACGTACTGCATGAGCGGTGTGCCGCGCTGGATATCGGCAAGAAGGACCTCAAGGCGTGCGTCCGCACCCCGAGTCCTTCTGGCAGGCGTTCGCGCCGGCAGGAGATCCGTACGTTCGCCACCGTGACCAACTCCCTGCTCGAGCTGCGGGACTGGCTGCTCGCCGAGAAGGTCACCCTCGTGATGCTGGAAGCGACGGGCGACTACTGGCGAGGTGCCTTCTACCTGCTGGAGGACTGCCTGAACGTGATCCTGGTCAACGCCGCGCACGCCAAGGGCCTGCCGGGCCGAAAGACCGACGTCGCCGATGCCGCCTGGCTGTGCCAGCTCGGCGAATGCGGCCTGCTCAAGGCGTCGTTCGTGCCGCCCGAGCCGATCCGGCACCTGCGGGACCTGACCCGCTACCGCACCAGCCTGACCGCGGAGCGGTCCCGGGAAGTCCAGCGCCTGGAGAAGGAGCTGGAGGACGCGGGCTCGTCGGTGCGGCCGCCGACCTTGTCCAGCAGCGACATGAAGGGCGACAGGGCGTCGACCGAGTCCTGCACGGCCAGCACCACCCGCCCGAGGATGTCGTTGAGTCAGCAGGAAGTCGTGCCGCAGCTCGTGGATGTCCTGACCGGGGCTCGTGCGCGCCGCAGCGACGGCCAGGTCGAGGTTGATGTGCGCGTTCACGCCGAGTATCAGGTGCTGGACGATGATGGTGTCGTCGTCCCTGAGCAGCCCGAACGCCTCGCGCCAGCAGCGAGGCCCGCTCTGGTCCCGACGCCAGGCGTCATACGCCTCGAAGTAGCGGTTGGCGAAGTGCGTGTCGAAGCGGTCCATACGGGCGCCGTCCTCGAACTGCCCGGCGTGAATGGCTGAACGGACCTCAACGGTCACCTGCCGGTACGGCGCCGTGAAGTAGCCGATCCGGTCACCGGCACGGCCAGCGTCCCGCACGATGCCGGCAAGTCCGTTCACGCCGTCGGAGGAGGTGCGCGACGTCGGTGGAGGTCGACGCGGCCCTCCCAGCGCAGTTGACGCTCGTGTCCTGTCGCACCCGCGTGACCAGGCTCGTCGGACGGGTGTGCAGGAACACCTCGACAGGGAGAGGGCGACGCGGACCGCGCGCCGGTCAGGGCGCCGTCCTGGCCGAGAGTGGAGACAGCGGGACTGGTCACCATCAGCTACCCCGGCGGCACGGTGGCCGCCGTCGACTCGGCTGGAACATCCTTGCGATCACCCGACCTGATTGGCCTGACACTCACCTGCGCGGGCGAGCGAGCGATCGTCGAACTCGACGCCCTTCCCCGTCTGTCGGACGGCTTCGACACCGCCACCGCCAGCGCCCGCTACGGCCATGCTGGAGGCCTTCCTGGACACGGCCCGCACCAGCCGCCGCCCGGCCGCGGGAAGGGAGGCGGGCCTGCGGTCCCTGCGGGTGGTACTGGCGGCATACGAGTCACTGCGCACGGGCCAGCCGGTGGCGCTGCCGAGCTGATGGGCGGCCTCTGCGGTCGTACGGGGAAGGTCCTGCCGACGGCCCGGGTACGGCCGGTGCCCAGGAAGCGGGGGACTTCCTGGGCACCGGGGTTGTCCGTCGGTGTGCTCTCAGCCGGGTGTCAGGCGTCCGTGGCCGTGACGTTCGCCGCGTACACGAGGGCGACGCGGTGGTTGTACTGGATGGTGTACATCGCCTTGGCGCCGGTGACGACCCGCCCGCTGGAGGGGAAGTAGTCGTCCGTGAGGGACGGTGCGGTGGTCGCCACGTAGGCCTGGCCGGTGGGGACCATGTACATGCTCAGCGGGGCCTGCGTGGAGGGCGACAGGCCCGAGGGGTACTCGGTGGCGTCGGGGTAGCTGGAACCGTACACCGCCACCGGGGAGCTGCCGGCCGCCGTGATCACCTTCACGCCCTGGGCCGGCGCGGTGTTGCAGCCGTCCGGGTTGTAGAACCACGCCTTGGCGCCGCTGTACCAGATGGCGGTCCAGTCGCCGTCCTGGTCGGCGACTACGAACTGCTGACCGGCCACGGCCGTGCCGCCCCAGTCGTTGATCCGGTCGGTGCCGGCCGCGCCGGGATGGATGGCCTGGTCGCCGAAGAGCGGGGCGGTGTCGCTGGGCTCGGTGCGCAGATAGACGAAGTTCGCCTGCTGCTGCGTCTCGGTGCAGGCGGTGGTGGCGCCGGTCGGGTCGTCGGAGGGGCAGATCTGGAGGGTCTGCGCGGTGTCGTCGAAGCGTGGGGCGATGGTGACGACCGAGCCGACGGGGCCGACACCGTGGGTCCCGGTGTGCACCCCGAGCAGGCTCATGAAGTGGTTCCAGTCCCAGCCCGGGCCCGGGTCCCAGTGCATGCCGGAGACGAGGGAGGACTTGGGGCCGGCGACGTTGTCGTGGCCGATGATGTGCTCGCGGTCCAGCGGTATGCCGAAGCGGGCGGCGAGGTACTTCACCAGGTCGGCCGTGGCCTCGTACTGCGCCTCGGTGTACCAGGTCGCGCCATGGGCGGCGTAGCCCTCGTGCTCGATGCCGATCGAGTGCATGTTGGTGGAGTAGTTGCCCGCGTGGAAGGCGAGGTCCTTTGTGGGGACCATCTGCGTGACGGCGCCGTCGGAGGAGCGCATCACGTAGTGCGCCGCGGACCCGCCCGCCCGCTCGAAGGTGGTGATGGCGGCGTCGTAGGAGCTCTCGGTGTCGTGGATGACGATGGTGTCGATCCGGATGCCGTTGGCGGGACGGTTGGAGACCTGGCCGTTGGAGGGCGACGCCGGGACGAAGGTGCAGGCGACGGTGGTGGGGCACTCGGTGGCGGTGGCGGCCGCGGTCTTCAGGTGTAGCGCGGCCAACTGACCGGTGGCCGGGCGGATATCGGCGTCGGCGGTCAGGGTCACGCGCGTGCCGTCGGTCGTGGTGCGGTGCGCGCCCTTCTTCATCGTGGCGAAGACACGGTCGGCGAAGGCCTCGGCGCCCTGGCGCCGGGTGGACTGGCTGTAACGGGCCACGGCCGCGTACCAGTCGGAGGGCTGCGCGGAGGTGGAGCCGGTCGCCGCTTTCTGGTACGAGGCGAGCAAGGCCGCGCCGCCGCGGATGTTGGCGGACGGGTCGGTGCGCAGTTTCTGCGCCGACAGGCCGGTCAGCTTCGCGGCGGCCTGCACGGTGTGCAGGGCCGGGTCGGCGGCCAGCTTCGTCAGATCGCCGCGGCCCGCCGCGCCCGCGTCGCCGCCGGCCATCATGGCGGGGGTGACGTCGGTCAGGTGCATCGGCCCGTAGCCGCCGTCCGTGCTGTGCTGCCCGGGATGGGTCTCCCAGGCGGACTCCTGGTACGCCACCGCCAGCAGGACCTGACGCGGGACGTGATACGCGTCGGCGGCGTCCTTGAAGTCCTGCTGCAGACCGGTCGCCGCAGGTGCGGCCTCACCGGTAGCCAGTGCCGTCATCGGCACCGCCATGCCGCCCCCGACGGCGAGCGCGAGGGCGGCCAGCAGGCCGACACGGCGGCGCTTCGACGCGCGTCCGCGTCTGATACTGCTAACCTCGCGCTTTCATGAAGCGGGCTGTCCGGCAGGCGGTCAGGAAAGCAGAAAGTGCCTCTGACCAGCAAGAATGAGGATTGTCGAGGTCCTTGTTCCTGCCGGCGCCGGAGGCACTTCCCAGGTGAAGTACTGTATCGGGTCCTATCCCCGCGTCCGTGTCCAGGACGACGGCCGCCAGGTCGTCTCCCAGGCCGGGTCGGTCCTGCTCGTCGAAACGGTCCGCAAGACCGGTCTTGACCAGGCCATATCCCAGGCTCTGGGTCCGTGGCGCAAACCGCGGGCCGTCCACGATCCCGGCAAGGCCCTTCTGGACGTCGCACTGGCGGTCGCACTGGGCGGGGACTGCCTCGCGGACATCGCGATGCTGCGGTGTGAGCCGGCCGTCTTCGGCCTGGTCGCCTCCGACCCGACCATCTCCCGCCTGATCGACACCCTCGCCGCCTCCGGCGAGAAAGCCCTGCAGGCCATCCGGTCCGCACGGTCCGAAGCCCGCCACCGTGCCTGGTCGTTGGCCGGCGAGAACGCCCCCGACGCCGACGGCCAGGTCATCGTCGATCTCGACGGTGTCCTCGTGATCGCGCATTCCGACAAGGAAGACGCGGCCGCGACCTGGAAGAAGACCTACGGCCATCACCCCCTGACCGCCTTCGTCGACCACGGACCGGGCGGAACCGGCGAGCCCGTCGCCGCCCTGCTCCGGCCGGGAAACGCGGGCTCCAACACGGCAGCCGACCACATCACCGCCGCCCAACTCGCCCTGGCTCAACTGCCGAAGCACTACCGGCGAGGGCAGCAGACCCTGATCCGCACCGACTCCGCGGGCGGCACCCACGACTTCGTGTCCTGGCTCGCGCGACGAGGCCGATGGCTGTCCTACTCGGTCGGCATGACGGTCACCGAAGCGATCCACGAACACGTGCTGAAGGTCCCCGCCTCGGCCTGGACCCCGGCCGTCGAGACCAGCGGTGAGGCCCGTGACGGGGCCTGGGTCGCCGAGCTCACCGGCAAACTCCTGGACGGCTGGCCCAAGGGCATGCGACTGATCGTCCGAAAGGAACGGCCCCATCCTGGTGCTCAGTTGAGGATCACGGACGCGGACGGCATGCGGATCACGTGCTTCGCGACCAATAGCCCCCACCGGCCGATCGCCGAGCTCGAGCTCCGTCACCGGCTGCGGGCCCGGGCCGAGGACCGTATCCGAGCCGCCCGGGCCACCGGCCTGCGCAACCTGCCCCTGCACACAACAGCCCAGAACAAGGTCTGGCTCGAGATCGTCCAGATCGCCCTCGACCTGCTGGCCTGGATGCCCATGCTCGCTCTCACCGGCAAGGCCCGCCTCTGGGAACCCCGCCGCCTGCGTTTCCGCCTGTTCTCCGCGGCCGCCCAGCTCGTCACCACCGGCCGACGCAGGATTCTCCGCCTCACCCAGCACTGGCCCTGGACCGGCGAGATCACCGCCGCTCTCGAACGGCTCACGCTCCTGCCCACCCCCGGCTGACCAGCAACCTCAACCGTCCCGACGACAGCGCCACCCGATCCCGGGCCGTGGAACCCGGCGCCCACCCGACGCGACAACCGGGACACCGGCCTGCCTATCGCCAGCTCCGGAAAGCGAAAGGGCCCACCGACTCCGTCGGCGGACCCTCGCGAAAGATCGAGGCTAATGGTCATGAAGGTCCCCCGGACCTGAGCTGCGCGAACTCTGCGCCGTCGTCCGTCGGCTTCTGCGAAGTGGATGATCCACCTCAGGGGGAACTTACGTCAACCTCGGCCCAGGGAGCGGCAGTTCATCATGACGGAGGGTCCTGGCGCGATCACGGTTCCACGACGCGTAGGGGGCCGGCTGTGGTCAGTCGCACCACAGATCGTCGGCATTGCGCACCTGGGTCCGATTCCCACGTAGCGATGCCCCGGTGTCTCACCCGCAGAGCGAACGGCCCAAGACGCGACGCCCGTCATCGCAAAAACCGCGCTTGCCATAGTAGGCAAACAGATGAGTGACGTCTTGGCCGTTAGGGGCGATGACGACCTGAATGTGCCTACAGCCCTGCGTCCGAGCCCACTGTGCGGCGTCATCAATCAATCGTTCGGCGAGTCCCTGCTTGCGAGCGTCGGGAGCAACGTAGAGGTCCTCCAGTTCCGCAACCAGGCCGCCCTCCAGACCGAAAACAGTTGTCGTGATCGCAAACGCGGCGATCTTGCCGCTTACCTGGCTGACGGCGACACGGGCAACCGGAGAGGTGATGAGCGTGGAGAGGTTGGTACGCAAGTCGCTCTCCGGAGTCGAAAAGTTGTCCTCCTTGTAGAAGGCGATCGCAAGCGAGAGAACAGCTTCCAATTCGTCGATGACAGCGGCGCGCAAGATCATGTCTCCGATGCTCGCATACTGCATAGCTGCTGCGGAACTCTGCTCAATCCGTTGGGGCAAGCGTGTGAATGAGTGGCAATTACTCAAGCGGAACTGTGTCAGTGTCACGGATACCGAACCCGGAACGGTTCACTCGGCCTGTTGTTCCTGGTCTCGACCGACGAGCGGGGCAACGGCTGTGGATCTCTGCGGCACGGCCGGTTCCGAGGCGGGACCGTCGCAGCAATGCGACCGTCTTACCCGACTCTCACTGCACTTGGCTCATGAATACGCCTCCACGCCCGTGAACTGGCGGCTGTTCCTGCCCAAGTCCCAATGCCACTGACCTTAAGTTGATCATGGGTGTGGCATCGGCCGGTGGCGGATGGTTGTGGGCCGGTTCGGTGTGCCCTGATGGTGGGGTCGCTTGACGGGGAAGCTGCTGCTGCGGGGCTTCTTGACGACTCGTGGGTAGCTGGGGGGCCGCCTGGGCCGGTGGAGGTGTCGGGGCTTGACGAGTCCGGCTTCGAGGCGGACGCGCTCGGCTGCGATCTGTTCTCGCTGTTCAGGGGGGAAAAGCCGCGGTGTCGCGGACACGGCGGCGGACGGTCTTGAGCATGCGGGTGAACTGGATCCGGTCGGGGTCGACCTGGGCGTGAGTGGCAGCGCGGGCGCGGACCGCGGACAGGGCCCAGTGCAGGAGGAGGATGGCGTGGAGCTCCTGTTGGGCCATCTCCGGGCTCTTGGAGCGCAGGACCTTGGCGGGCGGCAGCAGGTTCGCCTTGATCTCGCCGATGGCGGTCTCCTCCTCCCAGCGGGAGGCGTAGGCGGACGCGAGCAGCGGTGCGCTCGCCGTGCGGGGGTCCAGGAGCGTGGTGATCAGGCAGAACAGTTCACTGCCTGTGGTTTCGGCGATGTCGTACTCGATGACGCGGACCAGGCGGGCGCGGTCCGGGTCGATGTCCTGTCCGGCGCGGGCGGCCCCGAGCAGGCGGGCCCGCTGCTGGGCGCGGGTGCCGGGGGCGAAGACCAGGCTGGTGAAGGTGCCGTCGGTGAGGACCTCGACCACGGGCAGGTCGATGCCGTCTTTCAGCCGCCACAGCAGCTCGCAGTGCCCGGCGGCGGCGCACCACTGCTCGAAGGAGTAGAAGCCGCGGTCGGCCAGCAGCAGCATGTCCTCTTCCAGGCGCGGGTACAGGGTGCGGGCCAGGGCGCGTTCCCCGGTGCCGTCGCCGCGGACCGGGCCGATCGCCGCGCCGAAGGTGGCGCGGGTCCCGACCTCGGCCAGCGCCACGACCCTGGCCTGCGGGAACGGACCCGGCGCGGCGGCGTCGCCCGGCCGGCCGAAGTATGCGTCGTTGGCAGGAGTGTCGGGCAGGTCGACCACGGTGCCGTCCACGGCCGCAAGCCGCCACCTCCCGGCCCAGGCCCCCGGGGTGAGGATCTCCGCGACCGGCTCGGCCAGCCGCTCGTACAAGTCCGCCAGCACCCCGGGCCCCAGCCGCTGCCGGGCCTTGGTGATCCCGCCCGAGGTCGGGGCCTCCCAGCCGGCCTCCCAGCCGCCCAGGCCCCCGAGCCGGTCCGTGAGCTGGGCCATCACCTGCTCGTAGTCGTCACCCGACCACAGCCCCAGCGCAAGTGCGAAGTACACCATCACGTGCGCAGGCAGTTTGGAGTCCCGCCGCCTGGGCTGCTTGCCATGCGCGGCAACGACATCGTCCACGGCCTCCCTGGGCAGCTCCGAGGCCAGCACCCCGAACGACATGAACTCCTGCAGCGAACCCGACGACACCCCGTCAACATCCATGGCCACAACGGAACTTTACGCAAGGACCGACACCCGAAACAGACAGATGACCTTAAGGTCAGTGGCATTGGCCCAAGTCCTGGGACCCGGCCAGCGAGCAGACAGATCCTGACCCGCCTGGGCATGTGAAGAAGTGGCTGCTCGTACTCGACCTGATCGACGAGACACCGCGAACATCCGGTGCTGGGCGGACAAGGCCTACCAGGGCGCCGGCCTAGCCGTCCGCGTTCCCTGCCGCGGCCGTTGGAACAAGCTCTCCGCAGGCCGGCGTCGACCCTGACGGCGCAAAACCATCCGGTCAGCGCCGCGACCGTCGGACACCTACTGCACGCTTTGGGCTTCAGCCTCCAGGCCACCGCGAAGACCACCGAAGGCGCCCGCCATCCGGACCGCGATGCCCAGTTCGCCCACCTGAACGCGACCGCCACCGCTTTCCTCGATGCCGACCAGCCCGTGATCAGCGTCGACACCAAGGCCAAGGAATGGCTCGGTGATCGTGACCGGCCCGGCCGCACCTGGCGGCCGGGCGGAAACCCGATCAGGGTGGACTGCCACACCTTCATCACCAGCGGCCAGCCGGTGGTCATCCCCTTCGGGATCTACGATATCGCCCACAACAGCGGCTGGGTCAACGTCGGAACCGATCACGACACCGCCGAGTTCGCGGTGGAGTCCATCCGCCGCTGGTGGCAGCACCGCGGACAAGCCGATCACCCGAACGCAACCAGGCTGTTGATCACTGCCGACTCCGGCGGCTCCAACGATCCCCGCCGCTGGACATGGAAGAAGCACTTGCACGCCTTCGCGCAGGAGAGTGGGCTTGAGGTCACGGTCTGCCACTTCCCACCTGGCACATCGAAGTGGAACAAGATAGAACACCGGATGTTCTGCCACATCACCGCGAACTGGCGAGGACGGCCGCTGACCAGCTACGAGATCGTCCTCGAGACCATTGCCGCAACGACCACCACGACCGGGCTTTCGATCGGCGCCGAACTCGACACCGGCAGCTACCACCTGGGCACGACCGTCACGCCCGCCGAGTTCCACGCTCTGCCGATCACACCGAGCGGGTTCCACGGCGACTGGAACTACACCCTCGCACCTGCCCCGCCCAAGCCTCCCGAGGCGCTGCGCACTCGTCGCCGGATCGACCCGGCCCTGACCGAACTGCTTACCGACCCCCCCTGACGGGCATGGCCCGCTCTGACTTCGACGACTTGGTGGCGGTCTCGGAGCCGTACTGGGACGCCTTGGCCGAGGCCGCATTCCAACGACGCTTTCACCGTCCGCGCAGCTATCTCCACCCGCAGACCAGCAGTCTGGACCACTATCACCGGTTGCTGACGGCCTTGTTACGCCGCCGCAGAGCAGCGACCAGCACGCTCCTGGCCCACTTGCTGGGCGTCACCCGCACCAATCTGTCCAACCAGTTCCAGGACGGGCACCGTCTCCTGGACCTGCACAAAGTCACCGTCACGCCATTGCCCGGAGGGCCCGCCCGCACCCTGGAGCAGCTGAAGGCCCGTGGGGCACCTATCGGAAACCACCCCACAGATCAAATCTGCTAGTTATTCAATTACAAGTCCCGGGACGCACGGAGAACTCCCAGATCGGGGTCTTTCTCGCCTATGCAACTGGCCGCGGACGCACGCTGATCGACCGGCGGCTGTACCTGCCCACGTCCTGGACGGATGACCGCGAGCGATGTCGACGGGCAGGCATCGACGACAGCGTCGCCTTCGAGACGAAGGTGGCCATGGCCAAGGCCATGGTTCGCCGGGCCATCGCCGAGAAGATTCCGTGCCGCGAGTGAAGTAGGCCGCCAACGAGGTGCCTCCGGCTGAGGTCCTTTTCCGACGGCCCCTTCCCGAACCGGACGGGCCCGATTTCCAGGCATCCGGCTCTCCAGTGATCACTTCCGGAGTGGTGCGGTGGGACGTCCCGCGTGGATGTCTTCGTGGCAGCGGCGGCAGATCACGAGGGTCTTGCGCCGTCGCATCGCCATCAGATGGACCCATGCGGGCCGTTCCCGGCGTCCGGACCGGTTGAGATCAGCGAGTGCATGTCTCCACCGCCTACGTCGGTGGCGTGCGCGCCCCGGAGGACCTCCGGGGCGCCGAGTTCGAGGGCTACCGTAACGGCTACGAGTGGTCGAAGGCCGTGTGCGAGGACATCGTGGCGACCGAGCACCGCGGACCGGTGACCATCGTCCGTCCACCCCTGGTTGTGGGACGTCGCGAGGACGGGTGCATCGCCCGCTTCTCCGGCCCTTACAGCCTCTTCCCCGCGCTCGTCTCCGGCCTCGCCGCCGTCGTTGTCGGCGACCCGGACGGCTACGCCGAGATCAGCCCCGTGGACGAGGTCGCCGAGGTGATCGCCGCAGGCCAGGACAGCCTGCGTCTGGACGCCCTCGTCGACATCACCTGCGACACCCTCAACGCGTTCCGGGCCGAGCACGGCGTCGAACCGATCGCCAAGCCGCCGATGGTGTCCACCGAGAGCTGGAACCGCTTCTTCCTGCCGCTGGCCGAGCAGTGGCTCTCCCCGGTCCAGCAACAGGCCGTGAAGCTGCTGGCGATGTTCCAGAGCTACACCAGCATGAGCGAGCCGTTCCAGCCCACCCGTCCGGTGGCCGACCCGGGCGGTGTGATGGCGGCATCGGTACGGGGGTTGAGGAACATCCATGTCAGATCGTGCGCTAAGCCCTCGCGGCCTCGATTGGCGCTTTGACCTGGGCTGATCGTACGGCGCAGCCTTCGCGGGTCGATGTTGTCGATCTTCGGAGGACCTGGTGTCGGTCGAGTTTCTGTCGGATCAACAGGCAGCCCAGTACGCGGCGTTCAACGGAGTGCCGTCTCGTGCGGAGCTGGAGCGGTGTTTTTTCCTGGATGACTCGGATCTGGAGAAGGTGCAGGCCAAACGGCGTTCGCACAACCGGCTCGGGTTCGCGGTCCAGCTGACGAGCGTGCGCTACTTGGGCCGGTTCATGCCGGACCCGCGGCAGGTGCCGGCGGGGGTGGCCGAATACCTGGCCGAGCAGTTGGGCATCGCCGATCCGTCGTGCCTTAAGGAGTACGGCGAGCGGGACGGGACGGCTCGTACGCATGCCGGGGAGATCCAGGAGGCGGGAGGCTGGCGTGACTTCGCCGAGGTGCGGGACGAGCTGAGCGAGTGGCTCGACGCGCGGGCCTGGACGACCGGCGACGGGCCGAAGTCGCTGTTCGACGCAGCGGCTGGGTGGCTGCGCGAGCGCAGGGTGCTGCTGCCCGGGGCGAGTCGACTGGCCCGGTTGGTGGGCTCGGTTCGGGAGACGGCGAACAACCGGCTGTGGGACACCCTGTACGGCCTGCTGAGCATCGGCCAGCGGGCGGTGCTGGACTCGCTGTTGTCCGTTCCGCCGGGCGCCCGGATCTCGGAGCTGGACCGGTTGCGCCGGGGGCCGGTGCGGATCTCCGGGCCCCAGATGAAGTGGGCGCTGGAGCGGGCGGAGGAGATTGCAGCATTCGGGATGGGCGAGGTGGACGTGTCCGCGATACCGCCGCGGCGGCTGGCGGAGCTGTCCCGGTACGGCATCGATGGCAAGGCGTCGCTGCTCAGGCGGCACGGGGACTCCCGGCGCCTGGCCACGCTGCTGGCCACGGCGGTCTACCTGACGTTTCGGGCGGTCGATGACGCGCTGGACCTGTTGGAGGTGCTGATCGCGACGAAGCTGCTGGCCAGGGCGGAGCGGGAGACGGCGAAGGAGAAGCTGAAGTCCCTGCCGCGCGTGGAGAGGGCGTCGGCGAAGCTGGCCGCCGCGTTCCAGATCGTGTTCGACAGCACCAGCGAGCAGGTTGACACGGACACCGGGGAGATCACCCCGCCCGAGGTGGAGACGCTGGAGGCGATGTGGGAGCGGATCGAGCAGGTGGTGCCCCGGCACGAGCTGGCGGCGGCGATCGCCGCACTGTTCGAGCTGACGCCACCGCTCGACTCGGACGCGGACGAGGCATGGCGGACCCAACTGGTCACCCGGTTCAGCACCGTGCGGCCGTTCCTGAAACTGCTGGTCACGGTGGTCGACTTCGGCGCCACCCCGGAGGGCCTGCCGGTCCTGAAGGCACTGAAGACCCTGCCGGACCTGATGGGCCGTAAGAAGGTCGGCCCGGCGGAGATCGACACCGGCCTGCTCACCGGCTCCTGGCGGCGTCTGGTGCTGTCCGCCCCGCACCTGGAGCCGGGCACGGTGGACTGGAAGGCGTACGCGTTCTGTGTCCTGGAGCAGATGCACCGGATGCTGCGCCGGCGGGAGGTGCTCGCGAAGAACTCCTCCAAGTGGGGCGATCCCCGCGCGAAGCTGCTGGACGGGGACGCGTGGGAGCAGGCCAAGCCCACCGTGCTCGCCTCGCTCGGCCTGCCCACCGGGGCGGGCGAACACCTGGCAGCGCGGGCCGCGCTGCTGGACGGCACCTACCGCGAGGTCGCCGCACGGGTGTCTGCGAACTCCCAGATCGTGTTCGACGACGACGGCCGACTGCACTTCGCCGCCCTGGAGCCGGAGCCGGAACCTGCCTCCCTGCGCCAGCTGCGGGAGGCGGTGGAGGCGATGCTGCCCCGGGTCGACCTGCCGGAGGTGCTGCTGGAGGTGTTCTCGTGGACCGGGGCTGACCAGGCGTTCACTTCGGTCACCGGGGGCGAGGCCCGGCTGAAGGACCTGCACGTGACGATCGCCGCGCTCCTGGTCGCGCACAGCTGCAACGTCGGCTACACCCCGGTCATCGGGGCCGCGGACGCGCTGAAGTACGGGCGGCTGTCCCATGTCGACCAGACATATCTGCGGCTGGCGACGTATCGGGCGGCGAACGTCACGCTGATCGACTGCCAGGCGTCGATCCCGCTCGCGCAGGCGTGGGGCGGCGGCCTGGTCGCCTCGGTGGACGGTATGCGGTTCGTCGTGCCCGTGCCATCGGTGTACGCCCGGCCGAACCCGAAGTACTTCGGGCGCCGGGGCGGGGCAACCTGGCTGAACATGATCAACGACCAGGCGGCGGGGCTGGGCGGGAAGGTGGTGGCCGGCACCCCGCGCGACTCCCTGTACGTGCTGGACGTCCTCTACGACCGCGACGGCGGCAAGCGCCCCGAGATGATCGTCACGGACACCGCTTCGTACAGCGACATCGTCTTCGGGCTGCTCACGCTCGCTGGGTTTGCGTACGCCCCGCAGCTCGCTGACCTGCCGGACCAGAAGATGTGGCGGATCGACCGCACCGCCGACTACGGCGCCTTCCAGGACGCGGCCCGTGGCCGGGTCGACCTTGCCAGGATCGAACGGCACTGGGAGGACATCCTGCGGATCATCGGCTCCATCCACACCGGCGCAGTCCGCGCGTACGACGTGATCCGGATGCTGTCCCGCGACGGGCGCCCCACCCCGCTCGGCGACGCCATCGCCCACTACGGGCGGATCTCCAAGACCCTGCACATCCTGCGCCTGGCTGACGAGCCCGGCTACCGGCGGCAGATCAAGAGCCAGGCGAATCTCCAGGAGGGCCGTCACGCGCTCGCTCGGAAGATCTTCCACGGCCGCTCCGGGCAGCTCTACCAGCGCTACCAGGACGGCATGGAGGACCAGCTCGGCGCCCTGGGACTGGTCCTCAATGCCCTCGTGCTGTTCAACACGCGGTACATGGACGCCGCGGTGAACCAGCTCCGGGCGGACGGCTTCGAGGTCCGCGACCAGGATGGGGCCCGCCTCTCCCCGTTCGCCCGGCAGCACATCAACATGCTGGGTCGCTATTCCTTCCACCTGCCCGACCTGCCCGACCTGCCCGGCGGGATGCGGCCACTCCGCGACCCCGAGGCGTCCGAGGAGGAGTGACTGGCAGGTCGGCGCCCCCGCGGGGAAGGCGCCGACCCTCGACTCATATCAGCTGACCGTCGCCCACTGGTGGGCGCTGCCCTGGTGGACGGCGGCGTAGATGCGATCACGCAACAGGTTGGCGTCGTGGTCGGTGAGGGTGCGGTCCAGGTGCCGCAGGACCACCTTGAGCAGGACGTTCTTCTGGTCTGGGCGGGCACCGAGCCGCTCCAGGGCCTGCGGCGGGAGTTCGGCGCACGGCGTCTGGCTGAGGATCTCGACAGTTTCCACACAGTCGGCGTCGGGGCCGAGGGCGTCGCGGACCCGGTCGCCGAGGTCTTCGGCCAGGTCGTCGCGGTCGACGGCGACGGACAGGTCCCGGCGGATGGCGGGCATCGCGGACACGGCCCGGTAAGGGGTCAGGTCGGTCATCTGTGCGGCCACAGACGCTTCGGTCGAGCGCAGGATGCGGATGTCCGGGATGCCCTTGAGCAGCATCAGCATCCGGTCGAGCCCCATGCCGAGCGCGAGGCCGCTCCACGAGGCGTCGAGGCCGGCCCGCTCAAGCACCTTCGGATGCGCCAGGCCGCACTCCGCCACCTCGATCCACTCGCCGTCGCGATACACGTCCACTTGGCGGCCGGAGAGGGTGTAGGGGTGGACACGGTCCTCGTGGCGGTGCTTCCCCCCGGGGAGTAGCCCTTCGACGAGGGTCGTGACCATTCCGTCCAGGTCGTCCGTGGTCATGGGGGCCGGGCGGCGGGTGATGCGCCACAGGTCGAGCTGGTGGGGCGTACCGGTGTGCAGGCGGTCGATGCTGTCGCGGCGG
This sequence comes from Streptomyces sp. NPDC001348, assembly GCF_053597535.1. Classification (NCBI taxonomy): domain Bacteria; kingdom Bacillati; phylum Actinomycetota; class Actinomycetes; order Kitasatosporales; family Streptomycetaceae; genus Streptomyces; species Streptomyces sp. NPDC001348. The sequence goes on from NZ_JBSFIK010000014.1 coordinate 36,859, forward strand.
TAGACCAGTCCGGGGCAGACCAGGAGCACGTCGTCAGCCGGGTCCGCGGCCAGGGCACGCAGCGCGGCCGGGATCAGCGCGCTGGAGTGGCTGCGCAGCATGCGCTGGTTGTCGACGTAGCGGGTGTAGCGGGCGTCGCGGGTAATGTCGTCGGGGCGGTAGCCGAGGTTGTCGTAGTTGTCCTCGACGGTGACGGTGCGCTCGCCGCGGCACCAGCGGACCTCACAGCCCCAGCGGTTCGTCAAGGCCTCGACCGCGTGGTTGAGGACGAACTGGAGGGCGTGCGGTCCGGCGGCAGGGTCGGTGAGGTCCCGGATGGACAGGTCACGGGCGAGCTGTTCAGGGGAAAGGTGGGCGGGCATGTCGGCCTCCTGGCCAAGAGCAGTGACGGGGATTCGAAACCCCCAAGCCCCTGGGCCTTGCCGCACGGTGGGTCAGCCGACTCAGCTCTGGAGACGTGGCGAAGTCCGACCCCTGCGGCACCCTTCGGGGGCCAGGGGGCCGGTAAATCGGCGATAGATCGCTGCGACGGCCACACCAGGACTATAGCTGGCCCACGTCACCGAGTCTCGCTGTTTCCACCAGGCAGCCACCAGCTCACCGACGAGCGTCACCAGGTGCCAGCAGGCTGGTGATCTCGGCGATCGCCTCTGGAGACGGCTTGAAGTAGCGGCGGACGTTCTCCGGTTTCCTGTGCCGGGGCTTCGCCATCAGCATCAACAGCGACGCACCCTGCTCGCCGAGGTGGGTTAGGGCGGAGTGACGGTACTCGTGCAGGTCCCAGCCCGTGCCCGGTCCGCGCACGGCGGTGTGCTCGTCGAGAAGGGCGCGGGCCTGCCCGTATGACAGCCGGGCCAGCCCGGTGTCCGGGCACACGTCACGCGGGCTGACGACCTTGCCCGGCCCCGGGCGGCGGTGGGTGACGAACACCGGCCCGCGGGTTCGTCCCTTGAGCAGCCGGGGCAGCAGCCGGGCGGTGCCGGCGTCCCAGTACACGGTCTCCAGCACGAAGTCCTCGCGCGCCTGGCCCCGGCGGCGGGCCTTGCTCCGCGCGCCCTTTGCCTTGACCGGGCGGCGGCGCCCGGCGAAGTCCAAATCCTCGACGTTCACGCCGAGGATCTCCTCCGCACGCCCGGCCGTCTCGTCGAGCATTCGCCACAGCGTCTTCTCCCGCAGTTGCACCTCGCGCCGCGCGACCAGCCGGTCGATCGCCATCTTCGAGCGGGCCGGGGTCTCGGAGTCCGGCACCGCCAGCCGCTTGGCCCAGGCCGGGACTATCGGCCCCTCATAGCCCCGCTCACGGCACCAGCCGAGCCAGGACAGTACTCCCGCCCGGCGGGAGTTCCACGTGTTGACTGCCGCGGTGCCCCAGAGCAGCTCCAGGGCCTCGCCGATCTCGTCGTCAGCGACCGACTCCAGCGGCCGGGCCTCGCCGAGCCGTTCGGCGGTCTTGCCCACCCCGATCCCGTAGTTCCGGACCGTGTTCGGGTTGCCGAGCGAGTCGAGGAACACGTCCGCCGCCGCACGGACAGTCAACGCCTTCCCGGTCGGCAGCTGTATGACGGTAGGCACCGCTTCCCCCGTTACCTTCTCCGTGGCCCCGTAATGGGGTTCCCGGTCTCCGGGTCCGGTATGACTTGCTCCCCCTGTCGGTCATGGTCGAAAAGGTGGTGTCGCCGGTCTCGGAGGCATTGGCAGACCGCTGATCAGGGGCATGACCGCTCGTACCCGTCCTGGGTGGAGCAGGCCTTCGTAACGTGGATGCCGGCACGCTGATGCCGCATGTGGGACCGGGAAGCGTCTGCTGGGGAGGGGTGTGTGAACGACACGGACGAGATCGATGTGTACCTCGGTCTGGACGTCGGCAAGGGCGAACATCACGGCACCGCACTGACTCCATCGGGAAAGAAAGTGTTCGACAAGCAGCTGCCCAACAACGAGCCACGGCTGCGTGAGCTGTTCGAGAAACTGCAGGCCAAGCATGGAACGGTACTGGTCGTGGTGGACCAGCCAGCCTCGATCGGCGCCCTGCCGCTGAGCGTCGCGCGTGACGTCGGTTGCCGGGTCGCCTATCTTCCAGGTCTCACGATGCGGCGGATCGCCGACCTCTACCCTGGGGAGTCGAAGACCGATGCCCGCGATGCGGCGATCATCGCCGATGCTGCCCGGACCATGCCGCACACCCTGCGGGACCTGGCGGCAGACGACGAGACCGTCTCCGAGCTGACCATGCTCGTGGGCTTCGACGACGACCTGGCCGGCGAGGTGACCCGCATCAAGAACCGTCTGCGCGGGCTCCTGACCCAGATCCATCCCTCTCTCGAGCGGGTCCTGGGACCGCGCCTGGACCATCAGGCTGTCCTGTTCCTCCTCGAACGCCACGGCTCACCAGCACAGTTACGGAAGGCTGGCCGGCGACGGCTGACCTCGCTGCTGCGGCCCAGAGCACCGCGCATGGCCGAACGGCTCGTCACAGACATCTTCGATGCACTCGATGAGCAGACCGTCGTCGTTCCGGGCACCGACGCTGCTGCACTGATCGTCCCCAGCCTCGCCGCCTCGCTCACCTCCGTGCTCGACCAACGCAGACTCCTCGCGGCCAGGATCGAGGAACTGCTGGAGGCGCACCCTCTTTCCCCGGTCCTGACCTCCATGCCCGGCATCGGGGTCAGGACCGCAGCCCGCATCCTCATCGACGTCGGAGACGGCAGCGGCTTCGCCACCGCAGGCCACCTGGCCGCCTACGCCGGCTTAGCACCCGCCACCCGCAGATCCGGCTCCTCCATCCGCGGCGAACACCCCTCCCAGCGAGGCAACAAGCAGCTCAAGAGAGCCTTTTACCTCGCCGCGTTCGCCTCCCTGTCACAGCCTGACTCACGCGCCTACTACGACAAGAAACGACGCGAGGGAAAGCACCACGTCGCAGCCCTCGTCTGCCTCGCCCGACGCCGCATCGACGTCCTCTTCGCCATGCTCCGAGACGGAACCTTCTACCAGCCGCCCACCCCGGCCACCGATTGACGAAAACCATAGGGGCACCTTTTTTTGCCACAGATAACAGGGTCGCTTGACGCAGCGGCCGGAAAACGTCACCGCAGGTGACGGATCAAGTTACCGCAGATATTGGGGTGTTATCCGTGGGAAGACTTCAGACCGGTCCGCCCGCCGACGCTCCGTCAGCTGCCTACCAGGACCGATGTCGGGCTTAGCGCACGATCTGACATAGATGTCCCTCGACCCCCGGTACGGCACTGGGCGGAGAGCAAGCCACGCCAGGCGCTCGGCCGGCCCACACCGTGGACGCTGATCAACGCCGCGTGACGGGTGTGGTCCGCTGATTCCACACCCGACGAACCTGCTCGTGGACGTGGCACGGGGCGTGGCCCGACCGGGATCCGGTCGGGCCACGCCCCGTGACTCAGGTCCGGGTCCGAGAAATCCGCGTCACACGGTTCACCGGTGTGTCCCTGTGCCCAGCAGGTCGGGCAGCGGATCGACGAGGCCGCCGGTCAGCGACCTCCGCTCGGCCGAGGGTTCGGTCGGCCAGACCGCGGGGCAGTGCGTGCCCGGGAGGGGGGTCTGCAGCGTGAGGAGGTACGTGTCGATGGCGTCCCGTGCGCACGGGCTGCGCCAGTAGTCGCCGTGTCCCACACCGTCGTACGTGAGGAACACGGCCTCGCTGCCGAGCTGGTCGGCCACGTTGACGGCCCAGGGGTACGGGGTGGCCACGTCGTAGCGGCTGTTGGTCACCAGGAGCTTCGGGGTGCCCTCGACACGGAGCCTCTGCTGCGGGTTGGTCACCTTCGTCGGCCAGTTCTGGCAGCCGACCACGTCCTGCCAGCCGATGGTGCTGAAACGGGTGACGGGCGCCAGGCGGGCCAGTGCGCGTTCCTGGCGGGCGAGGGTGGCGTAGGACGGGAGGTTGAACTCGTAGTCCTGGCACAGCACCGGGTAGTACGCGAACGGGGTCGCCTCCCCGTGTTTCTTGACGGACTGTGCCGCGGCGGGAGCAGCGGCGTCCATGTCCTTGAGGGTCCGCGCGAGCTTGAACCAGGAGGTGGGGGTGTACATGTCGCTGACGACGAGATCCTGGAGGTCCCAGGGGGTGGCCTTCTGCGACGGGTCGTCCGGCAGGACCAGTTCACCGGCCTGAGCGCGCTTGTACAGCGAGTCGAACAGGGCGCGGGCGTCCCGGTCGTGGATCGCGCAGGACGACGTGCGGGCGCACCAGTCGGCGAACTGGCCGTACGACTCCTCGGCCGCGACGGTCTCGGACTTCTGGTAGGACCACGGGCCCACGCTGTGGTCCATGGTGGAGTCGAGGGTCATCGCGCGGATGCGGTTCGGGTAGCGCTCGGCGTACTGCTGTTCGATCAGGGTGCCGTAGGAGGCGCCGTAGAAGCTGATCCGCCGCTCGCCGAGGCCGGCGCGGATCGCGTCCACGTCGCGCACGACGTTCGCGGTGGCCATGTGGTCGACGAGCGGTCCCGTGAGGTTGCGGCAGTTCTCGCCGAGAGCGCGGTTCCCCTTGCGGAACGCCGCGAAGGCGGAGGCGCTGTCCGGGTGGATCGCCTTCCACTGGGAGTCCAGGAGGTCCTGGTCGCACTTCACGGGGTTGCTGCGGCTGACGCCACGCGGGTCGAAGCTCACGATGTCGAAACGCGCCCGCAGTTCGGGAGAGAAGGCGTCAGGCGCCTTGAACACCAAGTCCACGCCGGAGCCGCCCGGGCCGCCGGGGTTGATCAGCAGCGAGCCGATCCGGTGCTGGGGGTCGGTGGCGAGGTGGCGGGCCAGGGCCAGGTCGATGGTGGCGCCGTGGGGGCGCTTCCAGTCGACGGGCACCTTGAGCGTGGCGCACTCGAACGTGTCCGAAGCGCTCTTGCCGGAGGGCGGTTCGCAGGACTTCCAGGCTATTAGCCCGGGTGACGGGCTCTGCACGGACGGCGAGGCCACGGACGTCCCGGTGAGCAACTGGCCGAACAGCGCGGTGGTGAGGGCTCCGACAGCCAGTCGTTTGCGCGCTTTGGGGCGCGGGGGCAGTGGGGGGTTGGATGGCACAGGTGTTCCTTCATGCGTCAGGAGTTCACAGACGGAACACAGCATGGCCCCAACGGCCCTGCATTACAAGGAAGTTGATGTCACGTCAGATAATGGTCTCTTGGCCGTCAGGCAGCCCTCCGGAGCGCGGCCGAGGCCGCCTCGGCGGCCCCGCCGTACGGGACCCGGGTGAAATCCTCGACCGTGCTTTCCGGACCGACCACGCCGGCCCTGACGGTGTCAGTCGGCCGTCGGCGGTGTCTTCGGTGCGCGCAGCAGGGCGCCGATCGCCGCGGCGACGACGACGATGCTCACGGCGATCAGGGAAGCGGACAGGCCGTCCATGAAGGCGCTCTTGACGCCGTGGGCGAGGGCCGCGCCCTGGGGGCCGAGTTTGTCGGCGGCGTAGAGGCCGGCGGCTGCCGAGTGGCGTACGGACTCGGCTGCGTCGGCGGGGAGTTGGGCGAAGACTGGAGCAGATGCAGCGCGAGCATCGACGTCTCGGCGTGCTCCTTGTCCGGGCCGGTCAGGGCGCCGTCCTTGCCGTAGTGCAGCACGGTGTTCGCGCTGTTCCAGTTCTCCACGACTTGGAGGCCGCCGTGGATCTCGCGGCGCAGGTCGGGGCTGGCGAGGTAGTCGCAGGCGAAGATCGTGCGTACAGCGCGGCCGAGTTCTTCGAGGGCCTGGTAGGTGGGGTGCTTGGGGCCGCCGCGGGTGAAGCGCCGCAGCACCTGCTCAGCCTCGGCCGTCCCGAGCCGGAGCGCGGTGGCGTACTTGACCATCTGGTCGTGCTGCTGCTCGATCAGGTCCCGGCGGATCGGCCGGGTCAGCGAGCCGCCGAGCGCCGGCCAGCCGGGCGGGGTGTCGTCCGGCCGGTACAGGCGAACGCTGCCGATGTTCTTCAGCCGCGGCAGCAGGCGGAAGTTGAGCAGTTCGGTGAAGGCGAACCCGACCACGCTCGCGCCATGGGTGTCGACGTAGTTGGACTCGATCTCGGCGTCCGTGCAGTGCCTCAGCAGGCCCTCGATCATCGCCGCGACCTCGGACGACGAACAGCTCTTGAGCTGGGAGTAGATGCAGACGTTCTTTTTCTCGACGTGCCAGTAGATCATCACGCCGTTGCCGCCGTAGCGGGCGTGGTACTCGGTCATGAAGTTGCTGGACCAGGACCCGAAGTTCTTCGAGTCCGACGCGCACGAGGTGCCCTGTCCCCACCAGGTGGCATCCCGGGCGGCGAAGGTGCCGTTCACCAGCCGAGTGACGGCCGCGCGGAGGTTGTCGACGGTGATGAAGTGCCGGCGTACGTGCCGCAGCGCGGCCTCGGTCTCGCCGTGCTCGCCGGTCGCCACGATCGCTCGGATGCCCATGTTGGTGCCCAGCGCGAACAGGGCCAGCAGCAGGCGCCGTTGGAGGGTGGCGCGGTCGATGCGCTCGTACGCGGCGACCGAGGAGAACTCGTCGGTGAAGCCGGTGAGGAAGTCGGCGTTCTTGAGCACGTCCAGGAGGTCGAGGACGCCCCACCGTCGTACGACCTCGTCCTTGAGGGCCTGGAGGCCGGTGGGCTCGGCCAGCGGCTCCAGCTTCGGCACGGTGATCCACGGCTCGCCCTTGCAAGTGGTGACCTTCACCCCGCCCGCCGAGCCGTCCGCGAGCGCCGCCGACAGCCGATCCAGGCCGTCAGTCATCCGCCGCTTCAGCCCGGTGACGAACTCCTTGGGGTCCTCGGGCTGGCGGATCGCGGCGTAGTGCACGGTGCGGGCCGATTCGAAGTCGCCGGGCAGGTCGTCCTCCGGGTTGCACCACCGCCTCCCGCCCTCGATGTAGATTTCCCGGCGCCGGATCGCCGCAGCGCCACCAGCACGCACAGCTCGTACGGGATGCGCTCGACCTTGCCCTTGTCGTCGACGACCGCCTCGCGCCAGTCCTTGCGTACGACGCCGTCCATCGGCACTGCGCCGCAGGCGTCGTAGAAGCGGGTCTTGCCGTCGACGTCGGCGTACTTGGCCAGCAGCGCGAGCGCGTCCATCACCGGCCGGTAGGCGGTGTTGTTGCACTTGAAGCCCAGCGTGTTCAGCAGCGGCGGCAGCATCTGCCGGTAGTACGAGCTGTACGACGAGCGCAGTGTGGTGCGGACCTTGGCCTTGAAGGCCTTCTCGTTCGCCTTCGCCTCCGCGACCAGGTCGCGCAGCGTCTTCTCCCCGACCACCGGGTACAGCACCGCGCGTACGGTCCCCTCCGGCCGGCCCACCGCCGCGTCGGCGAGCCGGAAGAGGATGCCCTCCTTGCCCCGCACCTTCTTCAGTTCCGCCGTGAGCTGCCGTTCCACCCGCCGCTCGGCACGAACGTTGATCTTGTGGACCAGGGCGACGAGCAGTTCCACCAGGGCATCGGTGATCTCCGCCTGACGGGACGCGCACAGCGCGGCCAGCAGCGTCGTCCGTACGTCCTCGCCCGCGTCCCGGAGGTCCGAGGGGTACATCTTGATCGCCCGCGCCCGCCACGCGGCCACCAGCTTCTCCGAGCAGCCCGCGAACAGCCCTTCCGGCAACCCGAGTTGCCGTACGGCGGTCAGCTTGGTGATCTCCGTCAGCAGCGAGTCCAGCCCCACCGCGCCCGGGTCCCGCTTCAGCGAGGCCAGCAGCGCGGTGCCGTCCTCGTTTCCCTCCGCCACCAGGTCCGGCAGGCGCCGGGCGCACACCTCGCCCAGGCGCGCGACGGTCTGCGCGCAGAAGACCCGGTCCGCACGCGCACGCGCGGCGGCCACGATCCGCTCGATACGGCCCGGGGGCTCGATGCGATCGCTGCGGCACTGCACAAACAGGGCCTCGCGCAGCCGGTCCTCTACCAGCTCCACCGGGCAGACCTCATCGGCGAGCCAGCCGGTCAGACGTTCCTCGTCGGCCCGGGTCGCCGGCCGGAACCCGAGGGCCTCACGGATCTGCGTGCGGTGGCCCTTCGCGGAGCGGGACGACAGGTCGTACTTCGCCAGGTCCTCCGCCGGCACCTTCACCACATAGGCCACGTAGTCGACCGCGGCCTGCGGAAACTCCTCCACGAACTGGGGGAAGCGACCCTCCAACTCGAAGAACTTCAGCATCAGCACGAACCCGAGCCGGGTCGGGCCGGACTTGTTCGCGACCAGCTCCCAGTCAGGGCCTACCGGCGTCCAGCACGCCACCACGTCCTCGGGTGACCACTCCTGACGCATGAACGTCCCCGCCCCTCCGTCGACAACTCGTTCGGCCTAACGAAGGGGCCGGGCCCGAAGCAACGGGGAGAGGCAGAGGGCCGACGGCTACTTTGCACCGTGGGTCAGCGATAGGACGCCGGGGCCTGATCCGGTGATCTGCCTGGCCCTGTTGGTCTTCTGTCTGATCGAACGCCAGGTCAGACGCGCGCTGCGGACCGAGCAGACCATGGCCAGCCTTTACCCGGACAACCGCCCGGTGCGACCCACCGGCCGGATGGTTCTCTACCATCTCGGCGAACTGACCTTGCGGATCGGCCAGGCGACCGATCCGCCGACCGTCCAGATCACCCGCGGCGTCCAGCTCCATCTCCTCGACCTTCTCGGCGTCGCCGGCAGGCGAACCCGCTGGCCGCAGACCTGCCGGCGACCTGCAAGAGACGAAGCGGAGATCGACTTAATGACCCTCCGTGGCCGGCCACGAGTGACAGGTGATCGGTACTTCACCGAAGCCGAAGCCACTGCAGGACGATATCGCCGGCCAGGCACTGCGCGGCGTCGACGACGGGCAGATCGGCGGGCGCGTACGGGAGGACCGCGCTCAGCTCGAGGCAGGCGACGACGGCGGTCTCGACCCCTGCCTTCCGCAGCAGCCCGCCGATCTCCTGCCAGAGCGCCGCAAGTTCCCCCGAGCTTGCGATGGTACGGGTCATCCCCAGCAACCGGTCGACCTCGTCCTGCCAGCCGACGTCGGCGACGGACAGGCCTCGCCCGACCAGCGCCCGCTGGTAGATTCCCGACTCCACGGTCGGGCGGGCCGCGATCACGCCCACCGTTCCCGCGCCGACGGGCACCGCCTCCGCCGTGAGGCCGACCATGTCGAGCAGCGGGGGTTTCACGGACGCGGCAAGGTTGGCGTAGTAGACATGCGCGGTGTTGCATGCGATGGCCAGGAGGCTGGGACCGGTGCGCTCCAGGTCCTGCAGACCGGTGCGAATCGTGCTCTCCAGCGCATCATGGTCAACGGGCCGGTCCTCATAGAACGGCGCAGGCTGTGAGCAGATCATCATCTTGGGAAAGTCGATGTCGTCCCGTGCCCCGTACTGCCGCTGGCACTCGCTCACCACCATATCCACGAAGGGGGCGGTAGACCGGGGCCCCATCCCTGCGAGAATTCCGATCAGGGGGTGCTCCATCTGTTTCGCCTTTCGGCTCGTCCCGGCTCTGGCACCGCCAGAGCGGCTCCTCGTCCGCTCATCCTGCACCGCGCCCCTTCCCGCCACCACAGCGGGCACCACCACGACCCGCTCAGCCACCTTCGGCGAGTACAGGTTCCCTGGTCGGCCGTCTCTGGCGACCACCCGTTCCCCAGCGTCGACAGCAGGCGAACCCGCTAGCCACAGACCCGAACCAGCGACCTGCGAAGTACGAGCCAGCCATCGTGGGTCTGCCCGCTGCGGAAGACCCGAGTCTCCCGCCTGCGGCAATGCGGGTGTGGCCGAGGGCGAAGCGGTCGTAGGCGACGACTTCGGCGACCCGGGCCGCCAGCTGGCAGGCGGCCCGGCTGACCGCTCCGCTGGCCAGAGAAGCGTCCCGGCCGACGACCCCGGGCACGGGCATGAACCGTCCGTCCTTCGCCCGCACCAGCCAGCCCCGCTTCTAGCACGTAGGCACGCCGCCAAATTTTCTCCACCTCGTTCTTGATTGCCGCCTCCCGGCCCACCGCCCGCGTCAGCTCCACCCCGTTCACCGGCCCCGCAGCAGCCACCACCGCGGCGAACACCTCCCGATACAGGCCGCTGAGCACCTCCTCGCCCATGCCCGACCGCCACACCGTCGGCCGCTCGCCATGCCCCGCGTCCAAGCCGCTCGATCCCACGGCAGCAGCCATCTCATCACCAGACGGCACGGAAACCGGCGTATTCACCGGGCTCTCCCCAGCCAGCACCGACACGAACTCCTCACGCCCCCACTCGACTCACTCCCGCGCGGCATCCACCTCGGCCTGAACCTGCTCCAGGACCTCCGTCCAGGACTCCAGATCCTGCCTCGCGCGCGCCTCACGCTGTCCCATCCACCCCAGCACCGACGGCATCGCACCCTCCTCGATCAACAACAAGCCGTCCGCTGCCTCCCCTACCCCGTCGCGATCATGCCCCGCAACGAAGAAGCCCCTGTTCATCGAACAGGGACTCCCTTTGCCGCAACGCACTGAGTAACTGCTGCTCTCCTGCTCCAAGGCGGTGGCCTGCCAGCGTGGTTGGCGCCGGAGCAGACAGTAAGTCATCGCCTCGGCACACTCGACCAACTGGAAGGGACGAAGAGGGAATGAGATTCCGTCTCGCCACCGCCGTACTCGGGGTAGCGGCGACCGTTCTCTTCGCGGGAACGCAACCCGTGCTCGCTGCGGAGCGACAGAGCGACACGGCCGTCAGGACGGCGATCCGCCACGCCGTGACCGGCAAGGCCACAGCGGCCGACCTGGAGATCATCAAGAGCGATCCCCAACTCGCCCGGTCGGTACCTGTGGCGGCCAAGAAGGGACGCCCCGTCGTCACCGAGGTGGCGCCGCCGACCGGTTCGAAGGCCGTGCAGTCGCGCGTCTCCGCCGCCACGGGTGTCTCTGCGCTGGCCTCTTACCAGCAAATCTGCCGCAGCGTGGACTACCCGCTCACGCTGACGAGCTACGTGGGCACCACTATCTACACTTGGCACCACCAGTTCGCCTGGTGCACGGCGAATCAGGTACCGGACGCCGAGTGGTCTCGGGTGATCACCTACGCACCGTACAACCGCCTGGACTACTTCACCGACAAGAGCTCGGTCGTCTACCCGCAGGCGCTGATCACCGATGCCGTCTACGCGCCTGTCGGGTCCGCCGTCACCTCCTTCTATGACGGATGGGGCTCTCCCTATTACTCGTACATGGCCCGCTCGGTAAACCTCTGCCTGGCGTCGCAGTTGGGGTGCTACGCGAGCAACCTTCCGCAGAGCAAGCTGACCATCGGACGGGACAACGTGTACCCGGCCATCGCCTCGGCTGGATGACCACGACCGCCCGGTAGGGGCGGTCGTCTCTCGGCCGTCCCACCCGACTGTGCGTGCTCGTCCTTGCCGTTCGTCGGCAGACGTAGATGAGAAGAAACCGGACGTCCCGGGGTGGGGTACGGAGTTTTGCCCCGCACCTGTCTCCGGCCGCCCTCCTCAGCCCGAGTCTCCAACCACAGAGGGAGTCATTGCATTGCCCGGCCTCTACGCTCATATGGACGTCGCGCGCAAGGCGCTGTCCCGTTTGACCGCCAACGACGGCGCCAAGTCACTGTTCGGCGCCGGTGGCCCGTCCGCCGCCGCACTGGAGGCCGTGGCGAAGGCGCACCCGGCCTACGTGGCGCTGGGCGCCATCGGACCTGACATGTTCTTCTTCCTGCCGGACTTCAAGAAGGGCGCGGCTGAGGGACTGTGGGGCGCCGCCCAGAGCATCAAGGACCTCTACACCTGGTGGGACGACAACTTCCTCGGTCCGTGGGAGGAGACGCTGGGGCCCATCGCCATGAACAATGCCGACACGCTCGGTGCACTCACCGGTGGTGTCACCACCCAGTGCGGCAGGATCGCGTCGAACGCCGCGTCCTTTCTGATCACATTCGTCGAGGATCTCGTGATCCGCCAGTTTGACGCCTTCGCGCTGCTCAGCAGCGGCGTCCAGGCCGGCTGCGATGAACAGACCTTTATGTGGAGCGATATGTTCCACTACCGGAAGACGTTCGAGTTCGGACGCCACCTCTACGTCACGGCGAAGAAGGCGGGCAACGAAGCACACATAGCATTCGCGCTCGGCTGGATGAGCCATCTCGCCACGGACGTCACCGGTCACGCCTTCACCAACGAGAAGTGCGGGGGGCCATACCGGCTGCACTGGCAGCGCCACAAGCTGGTCGAAAACCACATGGATGCCCGGCTCGTCGACAGCGAACACGGTAGCGACGAGATCTACAACATGCTGAACAACTCCGCCCAGCACCTGTGGATCGCGTTCAACGGGGACGGCACCTCCAAGCACGACTTCTTCAAGGCCCAGCCGGGACCCTCGTACCCAACGGGCGACACGACCCCGGACATCCTTGGCCGCTCCACCGCCTGGGACGTCGACTCCGACCTGCCCCCCGATCTGGCGGAGTTCTTCGCGAAGGCGGCGAAGGAGTTCTTCACGGACAGCCACCTCAACGCCGACCGCGACAGCGCCTCCACCGGCGCCAGCGCCTCGCACCCGACCATCGTCGAGGACCTCGAGCCCGGTTCCGGCGGTTACGCCGACTCGGAGGCACTGAGCACCACCTACTGGTGGCTGTACCACTACGTGAAGTGGACCACCACCGACTACTACAAGATGCGGCGGCCGGAGTTCGACGCCATCACCGTGCCACCCTTCCCGTCCCCTCCCGGCGCGGGCACCGGAAGCCTTGACGACGACGACGATGCCAGCCTGTGGGCGGACAGCCTCAAGATCCTGCTGGCCATCCTCGCCTGGCTTACGTACCTCGCCCAGGTCATCAGCTGGGGGGCCACTGCGCTGGCCTCGATCGTGACGACCTTCTCCACCGCCCCGGTGCGCTACCTCGTGTACGAGTACATCGAAGTCCCCCTCTACAACGCCTGGATGGCACTGCACTGGTACCTGTCCTTCACCGGCTTCGCACTGCCGATGAAGTCGGAGACGAGCCCCGGCCTGATGACGCTGGGTGTCGCGCCCAAGGACTCCTGGACCGAAATGCAGAAGTCGCTCGACGCATTGGGCGGTGGGGTGTTGTTCGATCTGGGCGACACCGACCTCGCAGCCACGGAACCGTCCGGCAAGGACAACAAGGCGCCGCGAGAGGTCGTCGTCGACTCGCCCGACCAGGTGCCGGAATCGACGGTCCTGATACAGGGCCTCACCGGGCCGGGAAGCCCCGGTGGCGTGATACCGAGTGAGTTCCTGCGGCCCTGGCTGTACCCGTCGCTGAACCAGGACGGCAGCACCGTGCCTGCCGAGCCCACCGAGTCGGGCGGCACGCCCGTGCTCGGCCCCTACAAGCCGGGCGAGGACGCCACCGTGCTGACCGAGGACCGGCCGGGCAGCGCGGCGGCGCGCGGCAGCTTCGAATCCGCGAAGAGCGAGAAGGAAACGCTGCGACACCAGCAAACCCACCTGCCGAAGAACGAGACGCTCGGCGGTCCGATCGACTTCACAGGCTATGTGGTCGCCAAGCTGACCCGCGACAACCCCGGTGTCATCCCCAACTTCAACCTCGACTCGGATCGCGGCTACGCCTACCTCTGCTGGGACTGGGTCCGGCAGCACGATGCCACAGCAGCGCCCAAGGCGTACCAAAACTCCACAGACCGGCCGCGATCCACACATCAGTACCACCCGCCGGTCGCCGCCGGCTACGGCTGGGACAGCGACGACGTCATCAGCGGCTCGGCACCCAGCGAACACAACCCCAAGACCCCCACGCCCGTCCGGATCCGCTACATCGACCGGGAGCAGAAGTTCGCATGAGCGAGAAACCGCCCGCCAACCCGCTCTTCGACCAGGCCCCCGGACTCAGCGACGGGACGAACACAAACGCCAGGGACCTGTACGGCCTTCCCCGCGACGACGTGGAGCGCGATCAGCTCTACCAGCTGCAGAAGCGCCTCAAAGCGGGGATGGGAAACAACGACACGGTCTTCCTCCCGCACCTGCTGGTCCGCTCCTATGTGGGCGATCGCGGCGTGCGCCCCTATGCGGGCACCTTCTGGGAGAGCCCGGACATCCTGCTGGCCGCCGGCGGGCCGAACGGGAACCCGGACGTTCCGTCAACCCTCATGCGCAACGCCGTCCTGGGGAAACCACACACCCTGTACGCCCACGTATGGAATCTCGGCGTGGCCCCCACCGTCGGGGTCACGGTGGAGTTCCTGATTTTCGACCCCGTGATGGACTTCGCCCTGCTCCTCGGCGGCTCTGACAAGCGGGTGCCGCTATTTCGTGCCACGACGCGGGTCGACCTTGCCGGGCGCACCACGCCGGGGGAGGCTCACCGGCTGGTCAAGTGTCCGAAGGCATGGGTGCCCAAGTACCCCGGCCTCGGTCACCAGTGCGTCGTCGTGCGGGTCTCGGGGGTCGGCGACACCCTGCAGCCCGCCCACCAGTACGAGCCTGGCCGCGACCGGCACGTGGCCCAGCGCAACCTCCATTTCGGCGTGTTCGGCGAAAACGTACAGCCCCTGATCAACCAGCTCACCTCCACGCTGCCGAAGGGGGCGGCTCTCCAGTACCGGCTGGCGGGCAAGGAAGCGCAGCCGACCGTTGATCTCCTGGCACCGGGCCTGATGGTCGACCCGCAGATCAAGCCCCACCTCATCAAGGGCGTGGAAGCGGCACCCAAACCGGCGGCGGGGCAGGTCACCGTTGTACGGATCGAGGGTGCGGCTCCCAACAGCCCTGATGTATCGGGCGGTTACACACTGCTGCTGACCGCTCAGCCACTGAGCATGTAGGGCAGTCCCCATTCGCCAGCGGGCCCCGCCGGACGTGGCGCGGAGCGACTGTCCGGCCGCCCGCCGTGCGGCCTGCTCCACGCCCATAAAGCGGGAGCGATGTCCAGCCCCCCCTACGACCCCAGGTCTTCGGCGCCTGCCGCGCCGCCCAGGCCCTAAAGGCCTCGACTCCCACGGAGTACCTCCATGGCCACGAAAGACATGTCACGTCGTGACGCGGTCCGCATCACCGGTGGTGCGGTCGCGGGCGGCGGACTCCTCCTCACCGGAGCCCTGCCAGCCTTCGCCGAGACGACGCCCGACCGGCGCCAGAAAGCGTACATAGGCAGCTACACCACCTCGACCCCGTACGGAGTCGGCTTCGGCCGCATCGACGCAACCACCGGGGCGCTGTCCGTCGAGTCTTGGTCGGAGGAGATCGACCAGCCGTCGTGGCTGGCACGGTCACCCGACCACCGTACGCTCTACGCAGTCAGCGAGCTCGTGCCCGACGGAACAGTCAACTCCATCCGCCTCGACCGCTCCGGCCGTCCGTCCACGCTGGAACACCAGCCGACCGGGCGGGGCCCCGTACACATCGCCGTCCATCCCTCCGGCCGTTACCTGTTCGTCGCGCTGTACGACAGCGGCGAGGTAGCGGTGCACCCCGTGTCCGGCGACGGCGAGGCTCAGCAGGCCGAGCAAACGGTCAACCACGCTTCGGGCGCCGTGAGCGGAGCCGCGCCCGAAGGCACACCGATCTCCGGCGGCGCGACCGGTTCCGACCACTCGTCGGCACCACGCTCGCACACACATCAGGCGGTCCTCGATCCCACCGGCCGCTACCTCCTCTGTCCCGACCTCGGCCGTGACCGGATCCATGTGCACGGCTTCGACCAGCGCACCGGTCGTCTCCGCCCGGGCGGGCAGGTGCGACTCGCCGCCGGATCGGGGCCGCGCCATGTGGCCTTCCATCCGAACGGACGCTATGTCTACACCGCCAACGAGGGCGACTCGACTGTGACGGTGTGCGCGTGGCACCAGGGACGACTGGTCGCTATCCAGTCGGCCGCCACGTTGCTCCAGCGCTCCACAGTGCGCAACCATCCCTCCGAGCTGGTCGTCTCTGCCGACGGCCGCCGCCTGTACGTCGCTAACCGCGGGGCCAACACTGTCGCGGTGTTCTCCCTGGAGGCGGGCGGCGGCCAGCTTCGGCTCCGAGCGACGCCATCCTGCGGCGGCGACTGGCCCCGGCACCTGGCGATCGACGCCACCGGCAGGTGGCTGTACGTGGCCAACCAGCGGTCGGACGAAATCGTCTGCTTCGCCCTGGACCCCGACACCGGCGTCCCCGGCCGTGAGGCCGGGCGGCTCCCCGTGCCGGGCGTTTCACAGATCCTTCTCGTCTGAGGACGGGAAGCGGGCCCGCAGCAGCACCGGCAGCGGACACGGGCGGCGGACGCTAACGCTTCCACCGCCCGGCACTCGACATCGCCTGGTTGAAGGACCCGGCCCTCGACGACGCGGGCAGTTTGCTTGCCCCCGAGGTCAACGCACGCCCAGGAGATCGTGGAGGACGAATACGCCGGACATCGCACCCCCGACCGCCTTCAGCGGCTTCTCAACGGTGCCTGCTGGGACGCCGGCGGCACCGCCTGGCGCTGGCGCTTCGACCGGATGGCTACCGTCTGTCACCTGCCGAGCGGCCGGGTGCTGCCGTCTTCGCCGCGATCGCGAAGACTTCTACCACCGGCCTACGACCATTCCGACCAGCTGTCAACCCAGACCACCGCCGGATTTAACGAACCGAATCGAGGTTGAGTAGGGATTACTCAACTGACCGAGTCGTGCAGATGCTTCACTCTTAGTGAGTATCCAGGTGTCGTAAGAGTGCCTCGCACCAGCATTAAGTCGGGGTGGGTGCAGTAATCACTCGCCGGACGGGTGGCGCGGGATCTGCTTGCGCTCTTCGTCGACCTTTGTACCCCTATAAGGGGCCGCCGGGGGTGGTGCGAAGTAACGCCCCACTCATGGAATGTGTTACGAGGATTTTCGGACCCGCGAAAATATATGCAGATTGCAGCGGGCAATGGGGAGCGAGAATGAAGATCAGGCGAGCGGTTTCCGTCGCGCTTGCGTCCACTCTGACGCTGCTGGGCCTGGCGATTTTCCAGCCTGCAGCTCAGGCGATGCCGCCGGTGGATCCTCCGGAGCCCGGCGGCACATCACCGGGAACTGCGTCGGTATCCGATGCCCCTACGCCGGCACATCCCACCGTGCGCTGGATCGTTTCGTCGATCAACTTCAATCACATCCAGGACGCCGATGGCGGTTTCCCTATGATTTCGAGGGATGGTGACGAGGCTGGTGGCATCAATGCGGGAATTACGATAGGAGGTGGGCAGGCCAATCCCGGAGCGGAGCTGTACGGAGAGATCAATCTCGTTGTCTGGACCCCGAACCATAAGGTCCGGCAGAAGGAGATGATTTATCTCGGCGATAGCCATTGCGATTCATCATATCTCTGGCAGGAAAAAAATCTCAATAACAGCGAAAACTGTCCGAAATACGTGGTGACCGCGGAAAGGGGCGGGGCTGGAGCGCAAACGAATGGCAGTTATGGTGATACTGCCTATCCTCTCTCGCAGACTGCCCTGATGGTCGCCCACGAGGGAGGGACGCTCGCAGACCGGTCCTTCGGCTGGGACGCTAGCGGGCTCAATCACAACTGGGTTGATCTCAAGGTAGCCAGAGGCGACGAGGTTCAGGTTCAAGTGCGTCTGGTGGATAAGGACTGGGGATTCTTGGGCGGCGGCGATGACCTCATTTGCGGGGGAAGCTGGTACACCTTCACCCCGGTGGACGACGGGACGATGCTGTTGCCCAGCGTCCGCTACTCCGGTGAGGATTCTGCTTCCTGCACGATTCAAAATTATGCTCTCAAGGTCAGCGGCTACGGAACCTGAGCGCCCGTCCATGAACTGATCGTTGAGGTGGTGCAGCGGAATGGTGAAGTCGTAGCGGGGCCAACACTGTCGCGGTGTCCGAGCGACGCCGTCCTGCGGCGGCGACTGGCCCCGGCACCTGGCGATCGACGCCACCGGCAGGTGGCTGTACGTGGCCAACCAGCGGTCGGACGAAATCGTCTGCTTCGCCCTGGACCCCGACACCGGCGTCCCCGGCCGTGAGGCCGGGCGGCTCCCCGTGCCGGGCGTTTCACAGATCCTTCTCGTCTGAGGACGGGAAGCGGGCCCGCAGCAGCACCGGCAGCGGACACGGGCGGCGGAGGCGAGCGCCTCCGCCGCCCGGCACTTGCAACCCCGCGGAGCCCCTGGCAACAGGACACCGAATACGTGACCGCCTCGATGGGCTGTGATGCGACGATGCTTGTCGCCGAAACATTGCTCGGGCCTGTTGCGTCGACTCACAGAGCCTAGGGCTGCTCGCGTACTGGAACGAGAGCATGCTGGCCCGGCTGCGATCGGCGAAGACCCAATGCCTGGAGGTGGCCTGGCCGCAGCCGCCGAGACCGAAATCGAGACTGTCCCGGTTTATGCGCATCGAGATGGGGACGTCGACCGGGAGGGGCTGGCCGCGGTGGGCAGTGAGGTCGCGTCCTTCGGGCTGGCTCGCCCGGGACAAGGGCGACCATGGTCGACCGCTGCTGCGGCGAGCGCCCGGATGATCGGATGGGGCCGGGTCCCGTCTCCCGCAAGCTCCGGCTGGAACAAGGTGGCGAGGAAGAACGGGTGGCCCGGCAGCTCGGCAATACGCACGTCACCCGCCTCGTCAGCGCCGCTGAAGCGCAGTCCATGCGCACGTAGCAGGTCCAGATAGATCGGCCTGACTCCATACGAGCAGTGGTACCGCTCGAGGGTCCTCTCAGCTCCCAGGACGCGCTCCGCCAGCGATCCTGCCTCTACCTTGACCACACCTTCGTGGCCGACCAGGGAACAGGCCAGGGGGACGATCAGCGGATCAGACGGCTCCGACTGGTTCTCCGCGTGGTCAACGCCGGGGAGCCCACATACGTTGCGGGCGAACTCCTGAGCTTGTTCCGCTTTGACGGACACCATCGGTGTAGTGGTCAGGCTGCGAGTGCGGTCTCGTATTCGGCGGGACTGCGGTAGCCGAGGCTGCTATGCAGCCGGTGCAAGTTGTACCAGCCCTCGATGAAGTCGAAGATCGCGGTGCGGGCGACGGCCCGGCTGGGCCAGGTTCTGGTGTCGAGCAACTCCCTTTTGATGGTGGCGAAGAACGACTCGGCGAGCGCGTTGTCCCAGCACTGACCGGTGCGGCCGACGGACAGGCGGACGCCGAACTCCGTTGCCAGAGAGGCGAATTGCTGACTGGTGTACTGACATCCGCGATCCGAGTGAAAGATCACCGGGCGGGCGGGGCGACGTCGACGGCAGGCGGATGTGAGAGCGTCCGCGACCAGTTCGGTCCGCAGGTGGTCGGCGGTGGACCAGCCGACCACGCGGCGGGAGGCGATGTCGATGACGGTGGCCAGATACAACCAGCCCTCCTCGGTCGGGATGTAGGTGATGTCACCGCACCAGCGGGTGTCGAGGGCGTCTTGGGCGGGAGCGAAGTCGCGGACGACGAGGTCGGGCCGGGACGCCGCCCGCGGGTCGGGAATCGTCGTCAGCCGCCGCCGTCTGCGGTGCCGGCCCTGCAGCCCGGCGTCGCGCATCAGTCTGGCGATGCGGCGGCGTCCGCAGTCCTCGCCCTGCCGTTGCAGGACTGCGTGGATGCGCGGGGCTCCGTAGGTCCCAGGGGAGTCGTCATGAACCTCGCTGATCTTCTCGGTCAGCTCGGCATCGCGGACCGCTCGCGGACCCAGCTTGCCGCTGCGGCGGGCGTAGAAGGCGGCTCGGGAGACCTTCAGCAGTTCACACGCGCGCTTGACGTTGTGACCGTCTCGCTTCTCCGCCTCGATGAACGGGTGCACCGTCACCGGGTCTCCTTCGCGAAGAAAGCCGTGGCCCGCTTGAGGATCTCCACGTCCTCGCGCAGGCGGCGGTTCTCCCGCCGCAGCGCGGCCAGCTCCTCGCGTTCGCTGCTGGTCAGGCCGTCGCGCTCGCCCGCGTCGACCTCGGCCTGGCTGACCCACAACCGCACCGCCGTCTCGGTCAGGTCGAAATCTTTGGCGACCTGGCCGACCGAGCGGTCACCGCGCCGGCACAGCTCGACGATCTCGGCCTTGAACTCCGGCGTGAACGAACGACGAGGCCGAGGCTTCTTCTTCCCCATGCTCTCCATGATGGACATCCTTCCGGGGCAGAACCCCTGATCTCGGATGTCCGTCAAAGCGGATCAAGCCCACAAAACGCTTGCCGCCATGCGCCAGACGCAGCCAGGGCAACTCGACTCCCGGGCATGGGCGGAGATCCTGTCTTTTCTGCGTGATTCGGTGCGCGACCTGGAACAGACGATCGTCATGGTCACCCATGACCCGGTGGCTGCTTCCTATACGGACCGTGTGCTCTTCCTGGCCGACGGCCGGATCGTCGACGAACTCACGCAGCCCACTACGGACGTGGTCCTGGACCGTGTGAAGCGCTTCGACGCCTACACTCGCGCCAACTGACTGGCAGCAGGACGAAATAGGACGCATTGCCCGCGTGCCGTACGCAACATCACCACCCGCAGATTCCGGCTGATGATGCCCATGCTCGCCGTGGTCCTCGGACACCGGAGGCATGGGGAAGACATCGCAGTCGACGGCCCGCGATCCTCGTCGCCATCCACCCCCGCCCCGCGGGGTTAACCACCGGCGAGCGCACCATCATCCTCGCCGCCCCCGTCCGCGAACGCCTGACCAGCTATCTCACCCACCGCAACCAACGCTGGCCCGCGAGCACCAACGCCCACCCGTTCATCCACGTGCGATCCGCCAACGGCACCACACGCCTCGGCTCCGCCTGGATCTCCGGCGGCGGCCGTTGCAGGCAGGCCAGGTCGCAAGAGTTCAGCTGTGACGATCTTCCATGCAAGGCTTCGTAGGTCACAACGGTCTGTATGGCCTTGGTGTCGGGGTTCGCCTTCTCGAAGGCTGCGTTCAGCGCGCGGACGCTGTCCGCGTTGTAGCCGGCCTGTTGCATGAATAGTGCGTGCAGGTTCCAGTGCCACTGCCCTTGCGCCGGTGTGGGTGCTTCTGGTGACGCTGCAGCAGGGAAGCGCGACCGCGGCGCCTGAGGCGAGAGTTGTGGCGAGCAGTTCTCGGCGGGACGGTGCGGCGGCTGGGGCGTCTCTCGTGATCGCGTCCGCAAGCTCGGCAACAGCCGACGGTGATCATTCCTGCCGGGATCCGCGTTCACGGGATGAGTGGACGAAACAAACTAAATCGGGCAGTTTTTCGGGGAGAAATTTTTGGCGGGCCGCGTCATCCGAGTCCGTCGCTGATCGGGTTAGCGGCCCGCCTCGAGCGCCACGAGTGACGCCCAGGGAGCACTGGCGGACCACTTCACAAGCCCAGACACCAGCACTTTTTGGAATCTTACGGCCTCACGGTGAAGCGGGTCGTGCGTAGTAACTACTCATCTTGCGATGTATAGCCAGCTTCGGGCGCGAAGCCTTGGGAGCGCAGCCCGCAAGCTTGCACTCGATCATGTCGAGTGCTAATCATTCGTTTAGCACTCGACATGCTTGAGTGCTAAACGGGACCGGTCGGTGAGGTCCAACCTGGCCATTGGCTAGCCAGGTTGCTTGGCCATCCGTCGCGGGCGCAGACGCGGTCCGTACAGGTCTGAGGCCCTGACCAGCGTTCAGGGCCTAATTTGCAGGAAGGACTGCACATGGCCAAGATCATCGCGTTCGACGAGGAGGCGCGGCGCGGCCTCGAGCGCGGCATGAACCAGCTCGCGGACGCCGTGAAGGTGACGCTCGGCCCCAAGGGCCGCAACGTCGTCCTCGAGAAGAAGTGGGGCGCCCCCACGATCACCAACGATGGTGTCTCCATCGCCAAGGAGATCGAGCTCGAGGACCCGTACGAGAAGATCGGCGCCGAGCTGGTCAAGGAAGTCGCCAAGAAGACGGACGACGTCGCCGGTGACGGTACGACCACCGCGACCGTTCTCGCCCAGGCCCTGGTCCGCGAGGGCCTGCGCAACGTGGCCGCCGGCGCCAACCCGATGGCCCTCAAGCGCGGTATCGAGAAGGCCGTCGAGGCCGTCTCCGGTGCCCTGCTGGAGCAGGCGAAGGATGTCGAGACCAAGGAGCAGATCGCCTCCACGGCCTCCATCTCCGCCGCCGACACCCAGATCGGCGAGCTCATCGCCGAGGCCATGGACAAGGTCGGCAAGGAAGGCGTCATCACCGTCGAGGAGTCCCAGACCTTCGGTCTGGAGCTGGAGCTCACCGAGGGTATGCGCTTCGACAAGGGCTACATCTCGGCGCACTTCGCGACTGATCTGGAGCGTATGGAGGCCGTCCTCGACGACCCGTACATCCTGATCGCCAACTCCAAGATCTCCTCGGTCAAGGACCTGCTCCCGCTGCTGGAGAAGGTCATGCAGTCGGGCAAGCCGCTGCTGATCATCGCCGAGGACGTCGAGGGCGAGGCCCTGTCGACCCTGGTCGTCAACAAGATCCGCGGCACCTTCAAGTCCGTCGCCGTCAAGGCCCCGGGCTTCGGCGACCGCCGCAAGGCCATGCTCGTCGACATCGCCATCCTCACGGGCGGCGAGGTCATCTCCGAGGAGGTCGGCCTCAAGCTGGAGAACGCCACCCTCGACCTGCTGGGCAAGGCCCGCAAGGTGGTCATCACCAAGGACGAGACCACCATCGTCGACGGTGCCGGCGCCAGCGACCAGGTCGCGGGCCGCGTGAACCAGATCCGCGCCGAGATCGAGAACAGCGACTCGGACTACGACCGCGAGAAGCTGCAGGAGCGCCTGGCGAAGCTCGCCGGCGGTGTCGCGGTCATCAAGGCCGGTGCCGCCACCGAGGTGGAGCTCAAGGAGCGCAAGCACCGCATCGAGGACGCCGTCCGCAACGCCAAGGCGGCGGTCGAGGAGGGCATCGTCGCCGGTGGTGGCGTGGCCCTGCTGCAGGCCTCCCAGGTCTTCGAGAAGCTGGAGCTCGAGGGTGACGAGGCGACCGGCGCCAACGCCGTGCGCATCGCGCTCGAGGCCCCGCTGAAGCAGATCGCCGTCAACGCCGGCCTCGAGGGCGGCGTCGTGGTGGAGAAGGTCCGCAACCTCACCCCGGGTCACGGCCTGAACGCCGCGACCGGCGAGTACGTCGACCTGGTCAAGGAAGGCATCATCGACCCGGCGAAGGTCACGCGCTCTGCCCTGCAGAACGCCGCCTCCATCGCCGCGCTCTTCCTCACCACCGAGGCCGTCATCGCCGACAAGCCGGAGAAGGCCGCCGCGCCCGCCGGCGGCGGCATGCCGGGCGGTGACATGGACTTCTGAGCTGCGGGTCGATGCCTCACGAAGGGGCTGTGTTCCTGCCTTCCGGCAGGGACACAGCCCTCTGAAGTCGTCGTCGCTCCGTGCCCGTTGACGGACGGCTAGGTAGGCAAGAACGGTCGAGGTCACGCCAGGCAGGACTGACAGCACGAGAGCGGCCAGGACGCACCGGGCTACGACCGGACCAGACAGGCCAGCAGTCATGCCGGTGAAGCTGATACCAGAAACCGCTATATTACGCGATCTTCAAAAGAAAGTTGAGGAAGAACTACAGTAGCCGCGGTCGAGCAGTGCAGAGGCGGGGAAGGGCGACGAAACCTCCCAGCTGCACCGTGGGCGAATCTGGGATGCCCGGCGTGCCCTGGAGCCCATGCCGCCTCACCGGATCCTGCCGCCGGACGCGGACCGCATGTATATGGAGCTGGGCCCGACTGACGCGGACACGCTGGTGGTGTCCTGGCACACGGACGCCCTTGAGGCCCTGGCGGCCTACCCGTACGAAGCCGCGGCCCTGCTGTAGCTGGCCCTGAAGCAGGCGGAGGTGCTCCGGCCCGACGGCCCGAAGATCAGCAACTTCGGGCTGGCGCTGATTCTCGTGCCGCTCGACTTCCTGACCGTCGGCGAGGTCCTTGAGTGCGTCGAGCGGCTCACGGCACGAGGTTTCCTCGAGCGCGCGGGCGAGGACAGCGTCTGGATCGACCCCGTTGCTATTCGCCTGATCGACCGGCGCGACCTGCCAGCCCGGTTCCGCATGGACTGGAACGCGGCGAAGGCCAGCGCACCCGTCCCGGGGCCCCCTGCAAAGCCTGAGCCGGAGGCGTCCTCTCCGTGACCGGGCCGCATGTCACAAGCCGCGGCGGGTACAGCGCCTTCCAGTGCGCCGGGCGGTTCTCAGTCACGGAAGACGGTTTGCCGCCGAAGATCGGCACTCACCGGGCGATGACTGTTCGGGCCGGCGAAAGCGCGGGTACCGTCGCAGCCATGACGACGCATCAGGGGGAGGAAGCGGCCGCCGGCCGGGCCGTCCACGAGGAGGAAGCCGCACGGCGGGCGCTGAAGGCTCAGCTGTCGTGGGACGACCCGGAACAGGAGCCCGGCAAGCCATGTCCGTGCGGGAGTTCGGATGGGCTGCACGGCGAGACATGTGACTGTGAGGACGGCGCGGTCCTGATCCACGCCATGCGCCTGCCGGGCAGCACTGAGGACGTCACTGTGTGGGAGGACACCTTCGCCTGCACCCACGGCTGCAACGAGTACACGGAGACGGTGACGCTGCCCGACGCGCCCTGGGGCGTACGAGAGCAGGCGGTGGACCGGCGCGGCCTGCCCTACGAGCGCATCCGCCTCTTCCCCGGCATCACGCACCCGCAGGAGGACCTGCTGCCCGGCTTCGGCGTCGCGTGACGCGCTGTTGCCCCTGCTGGCCCGCCGGGACGACCACGGGGGAGGTTCCGCCACCGTCGGCTGACAAACCGGCGCGCCGCGGGGCCCGACCGTATGCGCGTCCAGTAGGTGATGGTGCAGACGTGTAGAGGCGGGAGTTCAGGTGCCGAAGAAGAAGTCGAAGAAGCGGTCACGCCGCGCGGGGCGTCAGCCGGTCGCGCAGCGGGAGTTGGTGCCCCAGCCCCGGATGAGTGACCCCGTTGAAGCCGCCAGTCCGGCCGACGACTTGGAATTCTGGGAGCCCGAGCCCGCGCCGGAGTTCTCGCGCGGCGGTGCCGCGGTGGACCTGAAGTTCGCCACCGGAACGATGCCGGCTGTGCGGCTGGGCTTCGGCGAGCTGTTCGCGCAGGAGCGACGGGGTCCCATCCGTGAGGGCTGGGGCTACACCGTGGAGCTGCCGGCCGTACTGGAGCTCCTGGAACGGATCGGCGACGGACGGGTTACCGCGCACGATGCCCGCAGCGTGCTGCTCAAATCAGTCGACCTGCTGTACGACCCGCTCCGGTGCTGGGAGGCCGAAGACCCTGACGATCTCCGCAATGCGTGCCTGGAGGCCGGGGGATGCGTGCTGTGCGAGAAACACCGCTCGTGGTTCGACGGCCTGCTGGCCAAGGCGGACGACCGCTGGCAGCGGCTGCAGCAGCCGGAGAAGTATCCGTTCGCCGCGGGCCGGCAAGGCCTTCACGAGACGTCGTGCTCCGTCGTCAGGCGTGAGATGCCGTCGGACTACGTCCGGCCGACGGGCGAGGACTACGTGGTGGCGTTGAACGCCTTCAGCCATACCGGCGACCCGCACAGCTCCAGCGAGGACTTCGAAGGATCGCGCAACTATCCCCGCTTCGAGGTCATGACCCCGGAGGAAGCCCGGGCCTGGATCGCCGAAAGGACCGGGCCGAAGGGCTGGGCGCGTCATCGCTTGGGCGCTGACGGGCAAGTATCCGCAGATGAACATGCAGCTTCTGCCGGATCCGGGACCATGGAGGAATATCACTCGGGCTGCTACCCAACATGATCCCAAGCAAAGGCCACAGAGCGTTCTGGACCTCCGCGACCTGATCAACCGCGAGCTCACGGAACCTGCGGAACCGCCGACCGAACGAGCGAAGCGGCTGTGGGAGCGGACACGCGCCGGTGATCCGGCAGCCGTCACTTCCCTGCTCGAACTGATCGCGGATCATCCTGAAGACTATGAGCTGTATCTTCACTCGCTGACAGGGCTCTCGGCCGAACAGGCAGGTCCCTGGCTGTCCCGCAACCACCAGGGAAGTGACCGCTTGCTCAAGGCCATGGCTGAACACGCCGATAGCCGAAGTTCACGACGCGTCCAGTTCAGCGAAGCTGCCCGAGCCGTCGTATGGCTTCACTCCGTCGCCAATTTCGCTGCGGCGAAGGATGACTGGAACCTTCTTGACGAGGCATCGCGCACTATGTGCATCTGGGACGCTGCGTGGGATCAGTGGAACGCCCAAGATCGAATTGCGCCCTGGCTACGCTCTTTGTCTGGACAGGCAGCTCAGCTTGTAGCTGCGGTTTTGCGTGATCACCCCCGCTCCGCGCGGCACTTTTCCGGCTTGGCCCAAGACAGGACTGTGGACCTGTTCATCCGCCAGGCGATTCGGGTCGTCGTCGAAGCGCAGCATCCAAGGTGAGTCAGGTACATCTCGTTCCGGTCGGCCGTGGTCCCTTTGAGGAGGCTCTACGCAGCAGGGCTTACCTTTCCACCTGGACCAGTCCGAAGGCTTCACCGCTGGCCCCGACGCTGCGCGCAACTGAGCCACTCTTGGCCAACGGAAAGCCAAGCGCTTAGAAGGCGCCCGTGCGCTTTTGGCGCCCCATTACACTGACCTGCGCACATCCGGGAGCTTCGGAGCTGGCTTCGTCAACTTCGACCGTATTCGACAGGCGTTATGCTTAGTGTCGACTCAGCGAGGGCCCGAACCATCGTTAGTTTGGAAGATCGCGTACTGGACTCAATGCCCCCGCCTACTGAGCAGAAGCGTGCGGACTCATGGAGCGGGAGTTCCATGCATGTCAGTCCGGCTGGTCCGGCAGGAAAAAGTCAGAGGTTGACACTGCGGGGCCGGTAGCCAGCGCTGCCTCGTAGGCCTCATCTAGGATCTGTATAAAAGTGCGGCTCCGGCGCCCATGTCCCATGGCCTCTCGCCAACCGGATCCCCATATAGCCCAGTACTCTCGGCCAATTTCCCCCCGGAAGAGGCGGGTTGCGTTGAACCTGACGACCGCGTCCGCCGCCGCCCCTTTGGTAAGGGTGTACTCCGAGTGCCAGAAGCTGAGGATCATGTTGGTGTAAGTAAACTGTCTCCAACGCGCGGGCGTGAGCCGGTCAGGTGCCGGCCCCCAACACACGCGGAGTTCGGGATCGTTCAAGGCGACCGACAGGAGTTCTCTATGGGTGGTGTTTCTCGTCTCTTCGTGGCTGACCCTAGTTTGTCGGGCCTGGTATATGAGAGACGCGATAGCTCCCAGCAGAGCTAGTGCTGTGACCGCATAGGTTCGCCGGGTCGGTGGTCGTGGCGGTTGGATGTGCGGTGACGTCCGATCCGACCGCTGGAGGTGCAGTGGCCGAGCCTGTCCGTGTGCGCAGACTGACCGACCAGGAAGGGCAGAAGCTGCAGCGGATCGTGCGCCGGGGCAGCACCAGTTCGGTGCGGTACCGGCGGGCGATGATGCTGCTGGCCTCGGCCGGCGGGAATCGTGTGCCGGTGATCGCCCAGCTGGTGCAGGCCGACGAGGACACCGTCCGGGACGTGATCCACCGGTTCAACGACATCGGCCTGGCCTGCCTGGACCCTCGGTGGGCGGGAGGCCGTCCCCGCCAACTCAGCCCTGACGACGAGGACTTCGTCGTCCAGACGGCCACCACTCGCCCCGCCAAACTCGGCCAGCCTTTTACCCGCTGGTCACTGCGCAAACTCGTCGCTTACCTGCGGAAAGTCCACGACCGTGTGATCCGGATTGGCCGCGAGGCGTTACGCGGCCTGCTCACCCGCCGCGGCGTCACCTTCCAGCGCACCAAGACCTGGAAGGAATCCCCCGACCCGGAACGGGAGGCGAAGCTGGACCGGATCGAGGAGGTCCTTGACCGCTTTGCCGACCGGGTGTTCGCCTTCGACGAGTTCGGACCGCTCGGCATCCGACCCACCGCGGGCTCGGGCTGGGCCGCGCGGAAACATCCCGACCGGGTGCCGGCCACCTACCACCGCACGCACGGGGTGCGCTACTTCCACGGCTGCTATTCGGTGGGCGACGATCGCCTGTGGGGTGTCAACCACCGCCGAAAGGGAGCCGTGAACACGCTGGCCGCGCTGAGATCGATCCGCGCCGCCCGGCCCGACGGCGCCCCGATCTACGTGATCCTGGACAACCTGTCCGCCCACAAGGGCGCCGACATCCGCCGCTGGGCGAAGAAGCACAAGGTCGAGTTGTGCTTCACACCGACCTACGCATCGTGGGCGAACCCGATCGAGGCGCACTTCGGTCCGCTGAGGCAGTTCACCATCGCCAACTCGAACCATCCCAACCACACCGTGCAGACCCGGGCCTTGCACGCCTACCTGCGCTGGCGCAACGCCAACTCACGCCACCGCGACGTCCTGGCCGCCGAACGCAAGGAACGCGCCCGCATCCGCAGCGAGAAGGGCATCCGCTGGGGAGGACGGCCCACAGCTACGGCCGCGTGAGGATCTGATCGCCGCGGCTCACCCCTGGCGACAGCGGGCAATGAGCTGTGCACCCTCTGCGGTGAGCAACTGAGGCATGAGTCGACGCAGCGCAGCGGCATGCTGATGGACTCGCTTTAGCGTGGCTCGCCGGGTCGGGGCCGAGCCGGGGACGTCTTGAGTGGGACCGCATCCGCTCACGACATACAACTCGTCCAGCCATACTCCCCTGGCCCTCACGCCGTCCGATGCGACCGGGGCGACCAGCGTTGCCACCTCGGGCTCGTGACCGTCCAGAAACCAGACCTCCACGTCCAGGCCGACTCGGTGGAAGAGAAGCCCATTGTCAGTCTGCTCCGGGCCCGAGAAGCCGGCGTCCTCGACCAGGAACGCGAACTCAACGCCCACCTCCGCCCGGAATGCCTCAGCCAGATCCCCCCGATTCCCCATTCTTCGATACTCCGAGATCGTCAGCGCCGACGGAAGACCCACACCCGGTGAACCTTCGCGGTCAGAGCACTAGCGTGGGACACACAGTGACCGAGGAAGCCCTGTGCGTGAGGACTCCGGTGGTGGGACCAGAAGGATCTGAGGCCAAGAGCAAGCAGGCGCGCTCCGTCGCGGACTTGCTGAGTGAACTGCGCAAGACAGCAGGCTCACCGTCTCTCCGTCAAATTGAGGCTCGCACAGGAAAGTTGATGGAAGCCCACCGGCAGGCACGCACGCCGCGGCCGGCTGCTCCACATGAACGGCCCGCAAAAGTGCCTGTGACCACCCTTAGCCGACTCTTCAGAGGCGAGCCGATCACGCAATGGGCCCAGGTCTACACGACGTTGTGGGCCTTGTGCGATCTGCAGCAGCGCCCGCCACAGGAACTCGTGGACACCTTACTGAGCTTGTGGAATGCACGATATGACGCCCAGTCTGGGGGCCGGGTTCTCGACGACGACCGCGAGTCGGCCGACTACCGGCAAGAAGTCCGCGACATCTGCAACCGTGCTCTGCGGGAACCTTCGTTGCCGCTCCGGATCTGGCGGCCTTCGCACGGCACGGCCGATGCCCGGGAGGCCCTACAGACGTGGCTGGCCTCGAAGCAGCGGCTGGGCACGATCGTGGGCGGAGTCGGATATGGCAAGTCGATGCTTGCCGTGTGGCTGGCGCGTGAAGTGGCCCAGGAGCCGGACGGGCCCGTACCTGTGCACGTGTCGGCGCGCCGGGTACTGGACGGTGCGGGCCAGGACAGCGGCGCGGAAAGCCAGGCAGACGTGTCACTGCTGCGCTTTGCCCATCCGCCGCTTCCTCAACGGCTCAGGGAAGGCATTGACAGTGGGGCCATCGACGCGGTGGTCTTTCTCGATGACTTGGATGAAGTCGGTGCCCTGACAACTATGGGCTTTGACTCGCCACGCCGCGTGCTCCGCCAGGCATTCGCCTCCCCCAAGTCGAACGTTCGCATCGTCGTCTGCTGCCGCGCAGTTGCGCTCAGCTATCCGGATTCCAACCATGCAGCCGAACGGCGCGTCCTCTTTGAGGAAACAGAATGCGCAGTGCGGCAGGTGATCGGTCCTGATGTCACGGCGTCCACTCTGCTAGGACTCGACGCCGTGGAGCAGGACGAAGCCGCGATGTTCCTACGTCGGCAGGGCGTTTCGGAAGAGTGGTTCGCCAGTGTCGGCTGGCCGCTGCCCATAGAACTCACTCCCCAGTTGGTCCAGCTACTCGTCACCCTGGGCCGGAACCCCCGAGAGAAGGCGCACGAGCTCTCGCTGGATCAGATCTATGAGCAGGTGGCGTCCGCTTGGAAGCGGAGTGTGCCGCTCCTGGAGCGCATGGCACGTCGGGACTGGGCGGCACTCATGACATATTTGGAGCAGCGCTCAGCATTCTTCGCACGTCCCATGCAGACGTCTCCGGAACTGGACAGGCTCGCCGAATTGGCGGGATTCCTCAGCTCCGATCAGCTGGGCCGATTGAGGTTCAGCCACTTCTCGTGGCAGGAGTTCTTCCTGGCTAGGCATTTAGCCTCCGAAATCTTGTCCAATAGGGCCGCTCTGTTGTCACGACTCAACCTTCTTTTCGACTCAAACATTAATCGCTTCCTCGTGCCGCAGCTCATCCACGGTCGACGCTATAGAGGCAGGGTCATTAGCCAGCAACTGAGGGTCGTAACGGTCGGCGAGTTTCGGGAATTTCTGGCGGACACGCGTTGGCGAAGCGGGATCGGTTGGGGCATCCACCCCGTGGAAGAGCGCATCCGTGATCGATGGCGGCAGCTTGGAGACACAACGGGGCCTCTGAGCAGGGACGGCGGTCCGCTACCCGAGGCGAGCGACGACGATCCGGTGGCCAATGTCTCCTGGTACGACGCCGAGCGGTTTGCGGCCTGGGTAGGTGGCCGACTACCGCTAGGTGACGGACTCGTCGTCCACGCTCGTGAGCGGGCCGTCCCCCCTTACGCATGGACCGAGGCATGGGCCGATGAATCCCTGGCCGAGATGGAACTTCAGCCTCTATACCAGGGCCTGCCAGCCCAAAAGGTTTCGCGGAATCCCGACTTCAGGAGCCACCAGATCGGCATCGCAGTGATGACTATGATGCCGTCCTGGCCAGGATTCAACCACGGCTCGACTTCCCACCTGGAAGGTGGTTGAAATCAACGTGGGGAAGCAGAGGACGATAATGAGGGCACTCAGCAGCCTCCAAATTTTTTATCGATCTCGCGCCACCGGGCCCACAGCCGCGACCGTTCGTCACCCAATGCGGCCTGACCGTGACCCGGACGTGCCCGTCGACCAGGTCGACGGGCACGTCCGGGTGTGTCTGCAAGTTGAGCCACCAGGCGGGCGGGCCCTCACCCCACCCGTTTATCGCGAGCGATACCAGGGTCGGACCGTCTTCGAAGTACCTGATGATGATGCTGCGATGGCGGCCTGTGCGGCGGCCGGTGGTGGTCAGCCGCAGGGCGCCACAGCCGTTGGCATGTGGCCGCCACAGGCCGAGGCGGCCTCCGAAGACCCGGTACAGGACCACGGTGCGCGTAGGGGGCCAGACGGATGAACCAGCGCGGCGGCAGCCACGGTGTCTTAGCTCGTTGCTCGACCGACATGGCGAACTCCCGCATGCCCGATTGCCTCCGGTCAAGCGCACGACGCTAACCGCGGTCGTCAACGGCCGGCAGAGCCAAACGGCCCGTCGGCACAGCCGGATGACACCTCCAGCCACGCCAGGGAAGGCGCACGCTTTCCAACTGTGGTGGTGGGGCGATGGGGTGCGTGCAGAGGCGTTCACCTGCGTTCATGGGCGACTTTCCCACGGGTGGGGCCCTGGGGCTGACCTGGCCTGAACGGCCGTGAACGGGGCTGAATGAGACGAAAACTGAGACGGACCGCCCTGCCAGATCACTCGGCGTGGAGCCCTATAGGGAGCAAACGGGCTGTCTCGCCGCGACGCAGACACTGGCTGCGCTCTCTTGCGGGTGGACAAGTCCGTCATGAGTACTGATTTTGTTGGTTCGTGATGACGACTCCCTCCATGGGATGGTGCATGCTCCGACCGCGAGGTATGCCCATGTAGGTAGGTGTTTGGCGGGAGGGATCTGCGTTACGCGGTATAGCCAGAGGGGTGGAACATGCACCAGCGAAATTACCAGCAGCACCACGAATGGGCAGAATTATGGAGCCAGTTCAGTGAATTGCTTGACAATCAGGACTCTCTTGACTCGCGCACAATTGAAGGGATTCCGCGCGACCGTGATCTAAGACATATGATAGCGCAAGAATGCATGGAAGTCCTTCGTGGCGTTGAAAGGATCATTGAAAGGACGGGAGTGTGGGACCATCTGTCCGCGATTGATGATAAAAAGGTGCAGCTTGGCCTGAAGCAAGTGGCCGAGATGCAAACCGCAATCTGGTTAATCTTTCCTGCGATTTTCTCCTATAGCGGATATCGGCCACCGCCGCCCGCAGATGTACTGATAGCGGGAGCTGCGGCAGCCATCGCAAAGGCAGGCCATCGCGGATTGGCTAGACGTCGAGCTGCGCCGCGGGTAGAAACTGCCCGCACTGGGGTTCATTCTGTAATCCAGCGCGCCAAGGTCGAGTTGGAGAGTGCCTCTACAGAGAAAACACTGCAGGGAGTGGTGCGAGGGGTATTAGGAGTGACTCGCAGACTTCTTCCATTCCTTTCGTGTGCAATCATGGTTGCTACTGCGGGCTTCGTCCTCCCGGTCCTCACGGAGAGCCTGTTCCTAATGGGCACATACGCTGCCCTCTTCAATGTAATTAGCGCCTTGACATCGTGGATTATGCCGACCTTTCGTGATCTCATGACGGAATTCAGGAAAGGTGCAGCGTACTCTGAAAACCGACACCAGGGAAATGCCGGTGAACTTTCGGTAAACGCTCTGGCTCTCCCGATAGCTATTCGCCAGGCGGAAAATTCTGCACGTCGCTACGTGAGAACTGGAGGTTCTGAGCCCCTGGAATGGTGTGAAAGGGGAGTGGTCGTCGCGTCCCACCATGTGGCCCATTTGAAGCACGCATGGCGACATGAGCAGCTGGCGACAGGACCTCAACACAATATTGATCTTCTCGAACGAGAGCTGAAAGGGAAAGCCACGCACTTGGCGATATGCCTAGAGCCTCCCCCTGAGCTTCCGACACAGGCCGAAGCTGAGTACTTGGCGGACGAGCTGTCCTCACTACAAAGGGCAGCCAATAATTTACGCCGGCAGCTTCCGGTGCAACGGAGCTGATCACGATCAACTGCAACTCATAGCCATCCGGGACTTGAGGCGGAATCGGCGCGATGGATCGCCGCCAGCAGCGAGGGACACTGCCGTTTCTGCGCTCTGAGCTTGGGAAGCTGCGAGCATTCGGGCCTGGGTTGGGCGCCGACCTGGGCAAACGGCTGAATCGTGGCATCGCCGGACTCGGCAGCTCTCCCCGTGATTCCCCGTTGTTCCCCGCTCGTTCTGGTGCACTTGTGGTGCGGCCATCGTGCGCTCGCCGCGGTCGTACCTTCTGATCCGTCAGATGGTGTCGATCTGCCAGGCGATCACGCCTGTAGATCCTTTGGGGCCGTCGACATTGATGCGTACTGGCAGCTTGCGCGCGGTGATCCGTTGCTGCACCACTGACTGGTCGCACGGCACCTCGGCCCTCGGCCCGGTACTCGCCGGTGTGAACGTCAAGTGTGCGTCGCCGCTGCCGATGCACGCCAGGTTGAGCTTGTAGGTCATGCCCCGGCTCAGGGTGGGCTCGGTGGGGATTCCGTCGGTCACGCGCTCCGCGTCGGCCTCGACCATCGTCCCGCTGGGAACGGCGGCGAGGGCCGCTTGGGCCTGGTCGGTGACCTTCTTCTCCTGCGCCTTGGTTGCAGCCTGAGACGCGCTCGCCGCGGGGGGTCCGTGGCTCCCACACAATCTGGCACAGACCTGTGTTCCGGTCGCAAGATTCGAGCCTCAGACATAGCATAAAGATGGCGGTACAGCCAGTATTAGTCAGACTCGGAGTTGACGTGGCTCGCCTCGCTGGCGCCTTCCATGAGCTCCTCGCGTAGACGCCGCCGACATGATGGGATTTGCTGGCTTGGCTGAGCGGTCGCATGGAGCTCAGAAGGGGCGCTCCGTTGATATTCGCTTTTAGGGCGAGAGCCGGAGAGTGGGGGCTGTGTCGAAATGAGTCACGTTCACCATATTCGGAGGAATCACTCAGTCAACCCGCAGTCTGCATTGACGAAGCAGTTGCTCATCGATCGCAAAGGTGACGCGGGTTATAGTATTACTATCGCCCATTTCCAACAAGGTGTGAGCCTTCACTCTGAGGCGGATGGCACCAAGGATTCGATGATAGTCCTTTCTGGGCACTTCACCGTGGAGCATGAGGGGAAGAGTCGCCAACTGTGTGCCAACAGCTTCTGGCAACTCCCTCAGGGGGTGAATTGGAATGTTCGATGCCTAGAAGGCCCAGGTAGCGCCTTGCTGATCTCCGCTCCTTCTGCCTCTGAGGCCGCAGAACCGGATGAATGGCTTCAGAAGATGTACGAAATAGCCTGGAGTCAGTACACCCATGAAGATGACATGGGACAAAAGAGGGATTCCATTTTTGCCGCCATCAATGCAGCACTGATAGCGGCTCTAGCCGTAATTTCTCCCTGGCTGTGGCGGGCAGGTCCGGTCCATATGTTCCAACGTCAAATCCACCTAGGGCTCACGCTCCTCGGCCTTCTCACTGTCTGCCTAGGCGCCTTGTCTATACAGCTAAATAGTCATTGGCGTTCTATAACGAGAGCGGGGAACGCTTACCTCAAATTGCGCTGGGCCGTTGCCCGCGCCATCGAGGTATATCTAAAACTTCGCCCCATTGGGCTTGCGGATATGGAAAATCAATGGAAGGTATACTCGTCCCGCGAGAATGCCGAAGACTCTTTCAACCCATATCCGGATCTCTTTGAGGAAAAAGGTCTATCATTGGCCCCCCGTCCGCAAGTGAGCGGATGGAGTTCCGTGCTGCACATCGCCAAAATACTCATGATCATGTGGTGGATTATCTTGACTCTGGGTGTCGGATTGATAGTTACATCCATTCTCGAGGGGCTGCTCTAATGAGAGGGTGTGAATTTGGAAAAGGCCGACGGAGGCTAAATGGGTAGAGTCAAGACCTGTCTTCTTGCCCTGGGTCTTGCCGGAGCTCTTGTGAGCTGAGTTTTTGCTGGTCAGGGACTGTGGGCTCGTGCGCCTAGTGGTTGTCGTTGGCCGCTGTTGAGCGTCCTCGGACGGCCCAGAGACGGCCCAACTCCGCCGCACTCGCTTGACGGCCGGCACCCTCGATGCCGCCCCGTCTGAACCTCAGCCGACGACAGCCAGCCACGACGGCGGCGCCGACAGACGACGCACGTGTGTCTCGCTGAACCCCCACCGGCCTTAGCCACGCTGCCAATATCGTCGACCAGAGCGAGCCACGACGGCCGGGCCGTTACGACGATGCCTGAGCCATCAGCCTGGGAAACATGGGTGTTTGGAGACTGTTTCCTTTCTGACCTGCAAGGGAATGGTCTCGGTACCTGGCTGGCCGTCACCTGACGCCCCGGTGTTTCCCTGCGGTTCCCCACTGGATCCGGCACGCGTTTGGCACGGATCTTTTCGTACCGAACTGCTGGCTGGGCGGCCGTTGGGGTCTGGTGGGCTTGTCGGGCTGCCGTCTGGAACTGCTGGCCGTCGCCTTGTGCAGCAGTCACACCACGCGATCTGGCGACAGCCGACGGAGAGGCAGCGCCAACGCCTGAAACAGCTCGGCACCGAAACTGTGAGCTCCGGGTGGCGTGGGCAGGGGGACGGGCGCAGTCTGGAAAAGGGTGCGAACAACAGGAACTGAAGGGGGCAAGCAACATGACACTTGCAGTCACGCTACCCGCGGAGTTTTGGCCGATCGTGCTCACGGCCTGCGTCATACTCCTAGCGATGATGACAGTGGCCAGAGCACTGGCTTTCCTCGTCAGACCCGGATTGACCACCCAGCTTAAGGACCGGCAATGGCTCTGGAGAGCATGGGCAGGGCTTATTTTGCTTTCCCTGACAACGGCAACCTGGACTGCCTACGCTGCCACGAGCAGTCCCATCAGCTCTACCTGGGAAGCCGTCATCATATGCCTTTTCACTACCTACCCGTTCGGTCTCCTAATCTGTGAGATAACACGTTTCTCGCTACCGGGAAGAACAACCTCCGAGGGTCGCAGGATTGCAGTCGCGTCTTGTGGCGCACTGCTACTTATTGGGTGGGCACTGCTAGCCGTCCTCCTCATTCCGCGCGACCGGATCACGGGATACGCTGCCGTGTCGGTCAGCACGGCATTCG
Source organism: Streptomyces sp. NPDC001348 (assembly GCF_053597535.1). Lineage (NCBI taxonomy): Bacteria > Bacillati > Actinomycetota > Actinomycetes > Kitasatosporales > Streptomycetaceae > Streptomyces > Streptomyces sp. NPDC001348. Next base: position 72,983 of record NZ_JBSFIK010000014.1, read on the forward strand.
GCCTGTTCTACTTCGGCATCATAGGACTCGGTACCCGACTCCGGGTCCGGTTGCGGGTCGTAGGCTCGGACGGAAAAGAAGATCCTGCGAGCGCAGCGTATGCCATACAGCGAATCGAAGCCATGGGACAATTGAGTCCACGGGGGATGGCGGCGCCTGCCGGCGCGGACATTCTCTGGTTGCCAGCCGAAGCCGTTTCCGCGCTGCCGAATGTGGAAAGTAAATTGGTGAGCAGCTTGATGCGTCTGTTGCAGATGGCGGCGTTGATCACTCCATGGACAGCGGAAGTAGCGCTTGTTGGTGACGGCGTTGCCACTGCTCATCTCCGCCGGAACGGGAGTCAGGCAGACTCGACGATGATATTCGCGGACGGGCTGGGGGGAAAACTTGCGAATGAAGACGAACGCGCGGTGTGTCATAAGCTGCTTACGGCTGCTGCGGCGTTCGTGCTTATCAGGCTGAGCGATCGGCATCTGGTATTGAAAGAGGGGCTGTGTGGCACCAGTAAGTGGCGAAGCCTTGCCTGCCAGGTCCTGGCTGGCACCCCCCCCATGGCAAGACGACACCAGGGCGGCCCAACAACTCTTCGCTATGGCGCTTGACAAGGACCGCGATAACGATGCCGCGCGCCTAGGCTACTTGTTTTACCGATCGGGACTCAGGGTCGGTGCACGAGAGAATGAGGCTCTATATGTCAGGCGACTGCAAAGCTTCTGTAGCCATATCACGCAAAAATGGAAAGACGCGGAGGGGTATCTCCCGCTCCGTATGCGGGCGAGATATGCTCTGATTTCCGCACGCCTCAACTATGCACTTGTATTGGCCGAAGGTCATAGCGATACTGCTGACGAATTCCTTAGACAAAGGAAGCTCGCTGCCAGCGACTGCAATTCCCTGTTGCGTCTTATCAACAAGGTTGAAGAGAGTGCCAGGAGGCGTCGTACAGATCTTCTTGGCGTAAAGAAGCGACGCGATGGCGCCAGAAAATATCCGGAGGAGTTGGTGGCATCCTTCGCCACCGATATGAGGCCACGGGTCAAGATACTGCGCACGGCTGCCACGCTCGAGCCTCCACCCGGACGTGCGAACAAGCTCACGCCGAGCAGTTTCTACCTCAAGGCATGTGTTGACGTTGCACGGGGCCCCGACTATTACGAGCGTGCCCTGGATGAACTCGACATGGCGGTCGGTCTGGACAGCCTGCGTACGGAAGCACGCACCGATCCATCCCTCCGCCTGTTGAGGAACGAGCATAAGGCCAAGTTCATGGCACTCATCGACAAGCGCAAGATTTCGAATGTCGAGGTCCTTAACTCTTACGCAGACAAGCTCGCGCAGAACGGAATTCTGTATCCCCACGAATTGGTCAATCGCACCCTGCATCGACGTGAGCGTACGGAATTGGCCACCTCGCTAGGGATTACCCTCGGCACCATGGAGTGGATTCGCAGCCTATGTCAGCTGATCAACGACTGTCCGGACAGCGTGCAGGCCGTACCATGGATCAACCTTCTCACCAATGAGGGAGTCGACACCCGTCTGGAATTGCAGCAGGTGCTCGACGACAAGGTCGAACTGGAGCGGCTCGCAAAGCTCGCTTGGACAACGGGGGCGGCGCCGCTGACAGCTGACTGCATAGAGCAATGGGCGAACGGCCAGAGCAATGGGCGAACGGCCCCAAGACGCACATGATCAGTTCGGCGCGTCGGGCAGTCTGTGAACCTGCCCGGTAAAGAACCGTGCAGCTGACCGCCCCGGCCGCGACGTACCCTTCTCTGGCCTCAGGTGGCTGCATGCTTTGAGCGCGGCACGGGCGTCGGCCGGGCTGGAGCGGGGCGGAGACTGGAGCGCAAGCCCGGCCGGGGGCCGGACCGCGCGCGGGGAGCGGAGCGAGCCGCCTTGATTACGTGAAGAAATTCTGAGCCAACCGTGGTCCGGCTACAGCGTGAACGACAGCTCCAACTCGTCGCCCGGCAGGTGGAACTCCTCCAAAGCCAAGGGCTTGTCGGCCTCTGTGAGTGTCACGCGCAGGACGTGCAAGAGGGGGACCCCGTCTGCCAGCCGGAGGGCCTGGGCCTGGTCCGGTAGGGGCATGCGAGTGCGGACGTACTCCGTGAAGTGGAGCTGGTGGCCCAGGTCGGCAAGCGCGGTGTAGAGCTCCGGCGCCGGCGGTGGGGCCTCCTCCTCGTACTTGGAGTCGATGAGCACCGAGAACGGCACGTACGTGCGGTGGAGTTGGCGGAGGCGGCCGTTGTCTGCCGTCTGTAGAGCGTCGTACGTGAACATCGGCTCGCCCGGAGGGATACGCAGTAGGTCCGCCAGGGCCATCGGAGCATCCGTGCGGGTGGCGACCGGGGGCTCGGCGTCGGCCCAGCGGATACCGTCGGCCTCGATGTAGCGGCCGTCGGAGGCTCGGCGTACGCCACGCGGGCGCGTGAGGCCTGGGCGGCTGTGGGGGGAGCGGGCGAAGGTGCCGCGGCCCATGATGGCCTCGACGAGACCTGACGCCCGTAGCTCAGCGAGGCCCTGACGGACTGTGGGACGCGTCACGCCGAACTGCCTCGCCAACGCTTCCTCGGACGGTAGCGGTTGGCCGGCCGGGAAGGTGCCGTCCAAGATGCCATCGCGCAGGTAGTCGGCGATCTGCCGGTACTTCGGCTGCGTGTCCTTCGGCGGCATGTGGGCCCTCCGTGGCCGTTGCTTCTGCGGCTGTGCGTTGGCGTAGACGACTCGTCTACGAGCGTGAACAGCTTCCCCCATCGCTAGACGGTTGACAACCCGTACTACGGGTCGTCACCCTGGTTTGCGTCACCCGTACTACGGGTGGTCTAGCAACCCGGAGGGTCGGCCTTTGGGTGCCCAGTGATGAGGAGAGACGAAAAGTGGCAAGCCTTCCGATCGACACCGCGAAGTTCACGGGGATCATCTGCGCCGTACCCCCGGCTCCGCGGGTCGCCAACCGTGAGACCGGTCAGCTCCGCGTGGACCGAGAGACCGGTAAGACCATGTACCAAGTCGGCCTCTGCCTGATGGCAGGGGCGTCGGCGGACGTTGTGAACGTGAGCGTGGCCGGTGAACCGAGCGGCGTGCAGCTCGGCATGCCGGTGGCCGTGCGGGACCTGGTCGCGACGCCCTGGGAGAACGACGGGCGGCACGGGATCGCGTTCCGCGCGGCAGAGATCCGGCCCCTGAGCGCTCCCGCTCCGGCGGGCAAGGGGGCCGCACAGTGATGAACGTGGCCTCCTCCACCACTTCGGCCGGTGCGACCGGACCGAGTTGGGTTCTGGTGGCGGCCGCTGTGCTGGTGTCGGGCCTGCTTCTCGCGGGCCCGGCCCTGCGCCGCCGCTACCCCGTCGCCTGGTGGCTGTTACTCGGCTTCCCGGTCGCTGCCTTCCGGGTCATGCAGACCTGGCGGCCCCTGATGGCCGGATGCGGGCTCGCCGTGAGTCGGCGGCCGGCTCTGACGGTCGTGTCCGGGCTTGTCGGCAACGGTGCGCCTCCACCGCAGCCGCGCGTACCCCGTCGCGGTCTCATACGCCCGACCTCCGGCGGCTTCGTGCTGCTGGTACGGCTGTTGCCGGGTCAGGTGCCGGAGGACTTCGTCAAGGCTGCGCCTGCTATGGCCGAGGACTGGCAGGTTCACGCGGTGCGGGTGACCTCCTGGAAGCCGGGAGTCGTACGGATCGTCGCGTCGGCGTCCGACCCATTGGCCGCTCCTCGGGCTCCTAAGCAGCGGGGGTCTGGTCATCTGCTTAGGGTGGCCGTGGGTGTGCTGGAGACCGGTGCCGCCTGGGTGGTCGACCTGCGGCGCGTGCCGCACTGGCTGATCGTGGGAGCCACGCGTTCCGGCAAGTCGACGTTGATCAACGCGCTCGTGGCGGGCCTGGCTCCTCAGCACGTCGCCCTGGTCGGGATCGACTGCAAGGGCGGTATAGAACTGTCGCTCTACGAGCCGCGGTTGTCCGCCCTCGCCACCAACCGTGAGCAGGCGGTCCGGCTGCTCTCCGCGCTCGTAGACCTGACCCTCGACCGCATGAGCCTGTGCCGGTCGGCGCGCGTTCGCAACGTCTGGGGATTGCCGGACAAGGAACGACCGGTCCCCGTCGTCGTGATCGTCGACGAGATCGCGGAACTGTTCCTCATCGCGAACAGGAGCGAGAAGGATGAAGCCCACGCCGCCGGTACGGCACTCATCCGCCTGGCCCAACTCGGCGCGGCGCTCGGGGTTTTCCTCGTCGTTGCCGGCCAACGCGTCGGCTCCGATCTGGGGCCCGGTGTCACCGCGTTGCGGGCACAGCTCGGCGGCAGGGTCTGCCATCGCGTGGCCGACCCGGGGACAGCGGAAATGGCGCTCGGTGACCTCAACCCCGATGCGCTCAAGGCTGCGCAAGCCATCACCCCGGAACAGGCCGGTACTGCCGTCCTCGCCTCAGGCGACGGCTGGGAACGTGCCCGGTCGCACCTGATCACGGAGGCGGAGGCGGAAGCCGTCGCTGCCGAGTACGCGCACCTGACTCCTGTCCTTTCCGAACTGCACGTCGAAGCGCCGTGAAAGGGGCCTGCCGTGCTGGTGTCCATGTCCGCTGTCCTGCTGCTCGGCCTGCTGATCTGGTTCCTCCTGCGCATCCGCTACCTGCGGTGGGTCGACGCGCTGCTCTGCGGAGCCTTCGGCTTCCTGCTCTCCAAGACCGTGGCCGCGCCGTTCGCTCAGGCCTTCCTCGACGGCGTGAACGGCATCCTCGGCCAACTCCGCTTCTGAACCGACCCGCTGACCCGAGAAGAGGACTTCCCGTGTCCGACTACGTCATCCGCTCCGGTGACCGCGCCGAGTTCCTGGCCGGTCTGCGAGAGCTGGTCGACTTCCTGACAGTCAACCCCGCGGTCGTCGTGCCGCGCCGTGCGTCCGTCGCTGTCCTGGTCGACGCATCTGACTCCGCCGGTCGGCGAGAGGGAGTGGCATCCGTTGCTACTCCGCTCGGCGTGCCGACGGAGGACCTCGGCCGGGGCTACTTCGACGCACGCCGCGAGTTCGGACCGATCGCGTACGTCGTCGTCGCGATACCGCCCGAGGAGCGGCAGTGATCGCCCGTACGACGGGCTCCCGACGGGGCGCGAAGTCGCCAAACCCGACCCCGTCAGGAACCCACTCCATCCGCCACATGAGCAGTGAAAGGAGCACTCACACTTTGACCAGCGCGCATCATTCGCGCAAATCCCCGCTGCCCGACTGCGAACTCAGGCAGCGAGACTCGGAGGTCTCGACCTGCGCCGGACGGGAACAGGTCGTCCTCGTCGGGCTCGACGACTCCGAGCAACGCCTGTGTCCCGCGCACGCGGCGGCACTCTGGCTCACGGATCCGACGTTCCGCTTCAGTGCCAAGACTCGGCCCGAGGGCATCTCGGCCGTGATGGCGCACGCGTTCGGCGGTGGGGGTGGTCGCCGATGACCATGACCCTCGTACCGGGCGGCGCAGCCGCTCTGGTCGCCAGGGCCTCAGACCGGGAGTTCGCTGCCTGGCGCCGGAATATCGTCCGCCTTGGTGGCTGCACCAACCCAATTCACCTCGTCGGCACGGCGACCGTCTTCGACACGACTACGGGCGCGGCCCTGCTCTCGTACGGGTCGGACGTCTACGGCGGTCGCTTGCTTACTGCATGCGGTAACCGGCGGGCGACAGTCTGCCGGGCCTGCTCGGCGCTGTATCGGGCGGACACGTACCAACTCGTACGAGCTGGCCTCGTCGGCGGCAAGAACGTCCCGGAGGCGGTGAGCGAGTACCCGCGCGTGTTCGCCACGCTCACCGCTCCCGGCTTCGGCCCCGTCCACACGCGCCGCGAGCACGATGGGCGCGTACGGGCCTGTCGTCCCCGTCGGTCGGGGGAGTGCTGCCCGCACGGTCGGCCGACCGGATGCCGTGCCCGCCACTCAGCGGACGACCCCCGCCTCGGCGAACCGCTCTGCCCGCGATGCTACGACTACGCGGGCGCGGTCCTCTGGCATGCCTTCGCCGGTCGGCTCTGGCACCGGTTCGGGCTGGAGCTACGGCGGGAAGTGGCACGGCAAGTCGGGCTGTCACGTGAGGAGTTCGGAAGAGTCGCCCGACTCTCGTACGCAAAGGTCGCCGAGTACCAGCGGCGCGGCCTGATCCACTTCCATGGCGTGATCCGCCTCGACGGGCCAGACGGGCCTGACTCGTCTCCGCCGGGCTGGGCCACCGTGGCGCTCCTCATGGACGCTGTGCGGTCGGTGGTCGGCCGGGTGCGCTTGGCTGCTCCGGGCGCGGACGTCGTCGGTCCGCGGGTGCTTCGCTTCGGCACGCAGGTCGACGTGCGACCAGTCACCTCGTACGGACGCAATGCGGGGGAGCGGCCGGCCTCCGCGGCGTCTGTGGCTGGCTACATCGCCAAGTACGCCACCAAGGGCGCGGAGTCTGCCGGCGCGGTGGACGGCCGGATCTACCACGCGCGGGACATGGTCATGCTGCCCGTGCGCGCGCACGTGCTACGCATGATCGGCACGTGCTGGTGGCTCGGCGGCCTGCCTGAGTTCGAGCCGCTCGGGCTGCGCCGGTGGGCTCACATGCTCGGGTACGGCGGCCACTTCTCCACCAAGTCGCGCCGCTACTCGACCACGCTGACTGCCCTTCGGGAGGCCCGTGCCGAGCATCGCGCGGAGGAACAGCGGGCCTCTCTCGGCCTGGCTGACGTCCCGACCGTCACGGTCGGCCAATGGCGCTATGCGGGGCGCGGCTACTCGCCGGAGGCGGCTCTCCTGGCTGCCTCCGTTCGGGAGGGCGGTGGTCATCATGACGCGTGAGAACCGTGGTCCGGCCGTTGAGCTGCTCACGGTGCGGCAGGTACTCGACGAACTGGGCGGGATCTCCCGACGCACCTTCTACCGCTGGCGGGAACTGCGCATCGCCCCCGCCTGCATCCGCCTGCCGAACGGGGAGCTCCGGGTTCGGCGGGACGTGCTGAACGACTGGTTGGAGGACCGGGTAGAGAGGACGGCGTCGTGAAGTCGTACAAGGTCTCCGTCTGGAAGATCTCGGTCAACAAGACCACCAAGAAACTGACCTACCTCGTGCGCTGGGTCGTCGATGGTCAGCCTTTCAGCGAGTCGTACAAGACCAAGGCGCTGGCCGACCGCTTCCGCGCCAAGCTGGTGCGGGCGCTCGACAAGGGTGAGCCGTTCGACACCGTCACCGGTCTGCCCGACTCGCTGCGTGGCGGCGAAGCTGCCTTGTCGTTCGTCGACCTGGCGGTGAAGTACGTGGATGCCCGTTGGGCGGAGGCATCGGCCAAGCAGCGGGACAGCATGACGGACGCGTTGGCGACGGTCGTCCCCGCCCTTGTGAAGCCGGGACGTGGGCGGCCCGCTCCCGAGGTTCTCCGTCGGGCGCTGCGGTCGTACGTCCTGCCCGTCCCCCGTAGGGAGCGGGAGCGGCCGGAGGAGATTGACGTGGCGGTGCGCTGGATTGAGAAGGCGTCGCTTCCGGTGGGAGAGCTGCAAGAGATCGCCCGTGTGCATGAGCTGATCGATGCGCTGGGGCGGAGGCTGGACGGGAAGCCCGCGGCGACCCAGACGTACCGGCGACGGCGAGCCGTGGTCTTCAACGCACTTGAGTTCGCGGTTGAACTCGAACACCTGCCCTCCAACCCGCTGAGCCGAGTTCGACGCAAGCGGGGGAAGCGGGCTGTGCAGGAGGTTGACCGCCGAGTGGTGGTCAATCCTCGGCAGGCTCGGGAGCTCCTGACCGCGCTCACGTACGTGGGCGGCTACGACCGAGCGAGCGGCCGGCGCCTGCGGGCGTTCTTCGCGTGCCTGTACTACGCGGCCATGCGACCGGGGGAGGCGCTGGGGCTTCGGCGTTCCGACTGCACCCTTCCGGCGTCGGGTTGGGGCCGTATCGAATTGGCGGAGACTCGTCCCACGGCAGGTAAGGCATGGACCGACTCCGGCGAGGCTCACGATCGGCGCGGACTGAAGCAGCGAGCCCATGGTGAGGTGCGCATCGTGCCGGTACCGCCTCCATTGGTGCGGCTGCTCCGCGAGCACTTGAAGGAGTTCGGTACGGCGAAGGACGGGCGGCTGTTCTTCAGCGAGCGGGGCAACGTGATCGCCGCCTCGTCGTACTCGCGGGCGTGGAAACAGGCCCGGGAACTGGCGCTGGTCCCCGATCGGGTCTCCTCGGTCCTGGCCTTCCGGCCGTACGACCTCCGCCATGCGGGCGTCTCCCAGTGGCTCAACTCCGGTGTTCCGGCACCGGAGGTCGCCGCTCGCGCCGGCCACTCGGTGGACGTCCTTCTGAAGATCTACGCCAAGTGCATCGACGGCCAGGAGAAGGAGATGAACGACCGGATCATGCAGGGCCTGGGGGAGGGGGACGATCTCATGGACTGACACGACCACATGACCCATGAACGGGAGCCCCGGGCCGCCTCTGGTCCGGGGTTCCGGTCCGTCCACAGGTGGTCCACACGGCTACGCTCAGAGGTCCACGGAACGCCTTCTGACCTGCTGCGAAGCCCCCCAAGATCGACACGCTATTACACCGTGATCACTGGCAAACGGCTGCTCTCGGCGGCATCCGGCTGCACATACGCGAAGACCCCGGCCTCAGCGTTTCCGCTGGTGACGGGGTCTTTGGGCACCTCATGCTGGGTGCCCCCGGCAGGATTCGAACCTGCGCACACGGCTCCGGAGGCCGTTGCTCTATCCCCTGAGCTACGGGGGCGTTCGCGGGGAGCTGTTCGCTCCTGGCGACGGGTGAAACACTACCAGCTCTGACGGGGTGGTCATCAACGGGTTTCCGGAGGCCGGGGGTGGGCGGGTCGCTCGGGTGGGGTGGAAGTGGGGAAAACCCGGACGCGGTGGCCGGTCCGGACCTACTCTCGAGTTGTGCCAGGCGCGTCGGGTCGGGTGCTTGTTGTGGACGACAACAAGGTCATCCGGCAGCTGATCAGGGTCAATCTCGAGCTGGAGGGCCTCGAGGTCGTGACCGCGGCCGATGGTGCCGAGTGTCTGGAAGTCGTTCATCGGGTGCGGCCCGATGTCGTCACGCTTGATGTCGTCATGCCCCGGCTGGATGGGATACGGACCGCCGGTCGGCTGCGCGCCGATCCTCGGACGCGGGGGCTTCCCATCGCCGTCGTCAGCGCTTGTACGCAGCACGAGGTGGAGGCCGGCCTTGATGCCGGGGTCGACGCCTTTCTTGCGAAGCCCTTCGATCCGGCTGAGCTGGTGCGGCTCGTTCTGCGGTTGATCGACCGGGGGAGGGGTGACGCGGTGGGGATCGAGACCCACCAGCATCAGCAGCTGCAGTAGGCAGCCCGTTGTCCACATCACGGACCTTCGCGCCTTATCGGCTCGCCTTCCCACCCCCCTCCTCCCCTACGCTTGTGCCGTGACTCCCGTCGAGCTCTCCCGCACCGTGCTGCACGCCGTGCGCTGTGCCGTGGACCAGGGGGAGCTGACCGTCACCGTGCCGGAGCGGGTGCAGGTCACGCCGCCCGGGCCCGGAGGATGCGGGGACTACGCCACCAACGTCGCGTTGCAGCTCGCCCGGCCGGCCGGGCAGCCCCCGCTGCGGGTCGCCGAGATACTGCGGCCCCATCTCGCCACCCTTGATGGTGTTGATGACGTTGTTGTCACCGGGCCTGGGTTTCTCAACATCAGTCTGCGGCCGGACGTCGACCCCGCCGCCGACCTCGTGCGGGAGATCCGCGACCGCGGTCCTGCCTACGGGCACGGCGACGCCCTCGCCGGCCAGGTCGTCACCCTGCGCGTGCCCTACGACGTACGGGCCGAGGTCGTCGCCGACGCGCTCGTGCGGATCGTCGGCACGCAGGGTGGGCGGGTGGAGGTGTGGCACGGGGAGCCCGTCAATCTGCGGCCCGTGCCCGCCCCCGAGGACCCCGCCCCGCTCGGGCCCGACGCCGCCCAGTGGGCCCTGCTCCATCCCGCCGCGCACGACCGGCCCCGGATCACCGCCGACCACCTGGTCCAGCGTGAGAGCAACCCCCTCTTCCGCGTCCGGTACGCGCATGCCCGTACCCGGGCGCTCACCCGCAACGCCGCACGCCTCGGGTTCACCGCCGAGCCCGGTGAGGTCGGAAACTCCGAGCTCGTCGGCGCCCTCGCCGACCACCCCCGTATCCTCGCCGCGGCCGCCATCCACCGTGCCCCGGACCGTCTCGCCCGGCACCTCGTCACCGTCGCCGATGCCGCGCTGCCCTTCCTGCTGACCGTGCTGCCGCGCGGCGACGAGAAACCCTCGGCCGCCCACCGTGCCCGGCTCGCCCTCGCCGAAGCCGCCGGGACGGTGCTGGCCGGTGGCCTGTCCCTGCTCGGCATCGACGCACCCGATCACCTCTGAAAGAGCACGCCCAAGATGAGCCGTTCCGCACACCCCGCCGGGCCCCGTCACGCCGACGTCCTCCCCGAGGGCCACTACTCCGCCCCGCCCACCGACCTCAACGCCCTCGACCCGAAGGTGTGGGCCCAGACCGTCACCCGGGACGCCGACGGGGTCGTCACCGTCGGTGGCGCGAGCGTCAAGGACCTCGCCGAGGAGTACGGCACCCCCGCTTACATCCTCGACGAAGCCGACTTCCGTGCCCGTGCGCAGGCGTGGCGTACCGCCTTCGGGGCCGACGCCGACGTGTTCTACGCCGGGAAGGCGTTCCTGTCGCGTGCCGTCGTGCGGTGGCTGCACGAGGAGGGGCTGAATCTTGATGTGTGCTCCGGTGGGGAGCTGGCCACCGCTCTCTCCGCCGGGATGCCCGCCGACCGCATCGCCTTCCACGGCAACAACAAGTCCGAGAGCGAGATCCGGCGGGCCGTGGAGGCCGGGGTGGGACGTATCGTTCTCGACTCGTTCCAGGAGATCGTGCGCGTCGCCCACATCGCCCAGTCGCTCGGTCGGCGGCAGCGGGTGCAGATTCGTATCACCGTGGGTGTGGAGGCGCACACCCACGAGTTCATCGCCACCGCGCACGAGGACCAGAAGTTCGGGATTCCGCTCGCCGGTGGGCAGGCCGCCGAGGCCGTGCGGCGGGCGTTGCAGCTCGACGGGCTGGAGCTCATCGGGATCCACTCCCACATCGGGTCGCAGATCTTCGACATGTCCGGGTTCGAGGTCGCCGCGCATCGCGTTGTCGGGCTGCTCAAGGACATCCGGGACGAGCATGGGGTCGAGCTGCCGGAGATCGACCTCGGGGGTGGGCTCGGGATCGCGTACACGAGTGATGACGACCCGCGCGAGCCTCACGAGATCGCCAAGGCGCTGACCGAGATCGTGACGCGCGAGTGCGACGCGGCCAAGCTGCGTACGCCGCGTATCTCAGTCGAGCCCGGGCGTGCCATCGTCGGGCCCACCGCCTTCACGCTGTACGAGGTCGGCACCATCAAGCCGCTCGACGGGCTGCGGACGTACGTCTCCGTCGACGGCGGCATGTCGGACAACATCCGCACCGCGCTGTACGACGCCGAGTACAGCGTCGCCCTCGTCTCCCGCGCCTCCGACGCCGCGCCGATGCTGGCGCGTGTGGTCGGCAAGCACTGTGAGAGTGGCGACATCGTCGTGAAGGACGCGTTCCTGCCCGCCGACCTGGCACCGGGTGACCTGATCGCGGTGCCGGCGACCGGGGCGTACTGCCGGTCCATGGCCAGCAACTACAACCACGTGCTCCGGCCGCCCGTCGTCGCCGTGCGCGACGGTGAGGCGCGGGTCATCGTTCGCCGGGAGACGGAGGAGGACCTGCTGCGCCTCGACGTCGGGTGAGTACAACAAGAGACACACCGGCGGCATCCATCGGACGGGGCCGAAAGATCTACGGTCTTCCCGGTCCCCCGTAATGAAATAGATGTCTCACGATCCGGACATGGGGCAGAAAGTCCCGTTCGGTGAGTGAGACTGGTCCAACCGTGACGGTATGAGGAAACGAGGTCGGATGATGCGTACGCGTCCGCTGAAGGTGGCGCTGCTGGGCTGTGGGGTTGTCGGCTCAGAGGTGGCGCGCATCATGACGACGCACGCCGCCGACCTCGCCGCCCGCATCGGTGCCCCCGTCGAGCTCGCGGGCGTGGCCGTGCGGCGGCCCTCCAAGGTGCGCGAGGGCATCGACCCGGCGCTCGTCACCACCGACGCCACCGCCCTCGTCAAACGGGGTGACCTCGATGTCGTCGTCGAGGTCATCGGCGGGATCGAGCCCGCCCGGACGCTCATCACCACCGCCTTCGAGCACGGTGCGTCCGTGGTCTCCGCCAACAAGGCGCTGCTCGCCCAGGACGGTGCCGCCCTGCACGCGGTGGCCGAGGCGAACAACAAGGACCTGTACTACGAGGCCGCCGTCGCCGGTGCCATCCCGCTGATCCGGCCGCTGCGCGAGTCCCTCGCCGGCGACAAGGTCAACCGGGTGCTCGGGATCGTCAACGGGACCACCAACTTCATCCTCGACAAGATGGACTCCACGGGGGCCGGGTACCAGGAGGCGCTCGACGAGGCCACCGCGCTGGGGTACGCGGAAGCCGACCCCACCGCCGACGTCGAGGGCTTCGACGCCGCCGCCAAGGCCGCCATCCTCGCCGGGATCGCCTTCCACACCCGGGTCCGCCTCGACGACGTCTACCGTGAGGGCATGACCGAGGTGACGGCGGCCGACTTCGCCTCCGCCAAGGAGATGGGCTGCACCATCAAGCTGCTCGCCATCTGCGAGCGGGCGAAGGACGGGGCCTCCGTCACCGCGCGCGTGCACCCCGCCATGATCCCGCTGAGTCACCCGCTCGCCTCCGTCCGCGGCGCCTACAATGCCGTGTTCGTCGAGTCGGACGCCTCCGGACAGCTGATGTTCTACGGTCCCGGTGCCGGCGGCGCTCCCACCGCATCCGCCGTGCTCGGCGACCTCGTCGCCGTCTGCCGCAATCGGCTCAACGGGGCCACCGGCCCCGGCGAGTCCGCGTACGCAGCGCTGCCCGTCTCGCCCATGGGCGACGTCGTCACGCGCTACCACATCAGCCTCGACGTCGCCGACAAACCGGGTGTTCTCGCCCAGGTGGCGACCGTCTTCGCCGAGCACGGGGTGTCGATCGATACCGTTCGACAGCAGGGCAAGGACGGCGAGGCCTCCCTCGTCGTCGTCACCCACCGCGCCTCCGACGCCGCCCTGACCGGCACCGTCGAGGCGCTGCGCAAGCTCGACACCGTGCGGGGTGTCGCCAGCATCATGCGGGTTGAAGGAGAGTAACCAGCAATGACCCACCAGTGGCGCGGAATCATCGAGGAGTACCGGGACAGGCTGCCGGTATCCGACAGCACGCCGGTCGTGACGCTCCGCGAGGGCGGCACGCCGCTCGTGCCCGCGCAGGTGCTCTCCGAGCGCACGGGCTGCGAGGTCCACCTGAAGGTGGAGGGCGCGAACCCCACCGGGTCCTTCAAGGACCGCGGCATGACCATGGCCATCAGCAGGGCCAAGGAGGAGGGCGCGAAGGCAGTCATCTGTGCCTCCACGGGCAACACCTCTGCCTCCGCCGCCGCCTACGCCGTGCGCGCCGGGATGGTCTCCGCGGTGCTCGTGCCGCAGGGCAAGATCGCGCTCGGCAAGATGGGGCAGGCCCTCGTGCACGGCGCGAAGATCCTCCAGGTCGACGGCAACTTCGACGACTGCCTCACCCTCGCCCGTGCGCTGAGCGACAACTACCCCGTGGCGCTGGTGAATTCGGTCAACCCGGTGCGCATCGAGGGGCAGAAGACGGCCGCCTTCGAGATCGTGGACATGCTGGGCGACGCCCCCGACATCCACGTCCTCCCGGTCGGCAACGCGGGCAACATCACCGCGTACTGGAAGGGGTACAAGGAGTACGCCGCCGACGGTGTCGCCGCGAAGAAGCCCCGCATGTGGGGCTTCCAGGCCTCCGGCAGCGCCCCGATCGTGCGGGGCGAGGTCGTCAAGGACCCGTCGACCATCGCCACCGCGATCCGCATCGGCAACCCCGCCTCCTGGCAGTACGCCCTGGCGGCACGGGACGAGTCGGGCGGCTCCATCGACGAGGTGACGGACCGTGAAATCCTGCGCGCCTACCGGCTGTTGGCCTCGCAGGAGGGTGTCTTCGTGGAGCCCGCGTCCGCCGCGTCCGTGGCCGGTCTGCTGAAGGCGGCCGAGCAGGGCAAGGTCGACCCGGGGCAGCGGATCGTGTGCACGGTCACCGGCAACGGTCTGAAGGACCCCGACTGGGCCGTCGCCGGCGCCCCGCAGCCGGTCACCGTCCCGGTCGACTCGGCCACCGCCGCCGCGCGCCTCGGCCTCGCCTGAGATCCGCCGCCGGCTGAGACCGCCGGCTGAGACCGCCGGCTGAGGCCGTCGGCCGCAGCCGGCGGCCGGGGCCGGGGGCCGGAGCCCGCCCACGGGAGTCCGCCGACTGCGATCGCCCAGTTCGCAGGCCCGCCGGCCGGCTCCCGGATCCGCCGGAACGCCCGCACCGGGCAACCCGGCGGACCCCCGCGGCGTCTCAACCTCGGGGCCTCCCTAGGGAGGGGGCACAGGAGGCCCACGACACGCATCGTGCGCCTCCTGTGCGCCCTATGTCGCCACAGAACCTTCCTTCGATAGGCTGTACCGAACCCACCCACTGCATATGCCTCGCATATGGCAGGGTGCCGCGCCGTCTGTGCGGCCCTGAGGGGGTCAGGTACGTATCGAATTCATTCGACCATCACGCAGCTCAAGGAGAGTCATCGAGCGATGGCCGGTCCAGCGTTCCGCGCCGCCGCCGTCCGGGTGCGCGTCCCCGCCACCAGCGCCAACCTCGGCCCGGGCTTCGACGCCCTGGGCCTCGCGCTGGGGCTCTACGACGACGTCGTCGTCCGGGTGGCCGACTCCGGGCTGCACATCGACATCGCGGGTGAGGGCAGCGAGACGCTCCCGCGCGACGAGAGCCACCTCCTCGTCCGCTCCCTGCGCACCGCCTTCGACCTGCTCGGCGGCCAGCCGCGCGGCCTCGAGATCGTCTGCGCCAACCGCATTCCGCACGGCCGTGGCCTCGGCTCCTCCTCCGCCGCGATCTGCGCCGGCATCGTCGCCGCACGGGCGGTGACCATAGGCGGCGAGGCCAGGCTCGACGACACCGCGCTGCTCGAGCTGGCCACCGAGATCGAGGGGCACCCCGACAACGTGGCGGCCTGTCTGCTCGGCGGCTTCACGCTCTCCTGGATGGAGGCCGGTGCCGCACGGGCGATCAGGATGGAGCCCAACGATTCCATCGTTCCGGTGGTTTTCGTGCCCGGAAAACCGGTACTGACAGAGACGGCGCGCGGTCTGCTGCCGCGCACCGTGCCGCACGTCGACGCCGCCGTCAACGCGGGCCGCGCCGCACTGCTCGTCGAGGCCCTGACCAGGCGCCCCGAGCTGCTGCTGCCCGCCACCGAGGACCGTCTGCACCAGGAGTACCGCGCCCCGGCGATGCCGGAGAGCGCCGCGCTGGTGGAGCGGCTGAGGGGGGACGGGGTCCCCGCGGTGATCTCGGGAGCCGGACCCACCGTCATGGCGCTGGCCGACGTGGGCACCGCCGACAAGGTGGAACAGCTGGCGGGCCCGGGGTGGGCCGCCAACCGGCTGAACCTGGATGTCCAGGGAGCGAGCGTGCTGCCGCTTGCGACCTGACACACGGTTGCCGGATTTGGAGAGGGGGAATGTTTGTTGGATCCGGTAGTGTTAATCTCAAGTCTGCACCCGACCCCACCATGGCGAGGTGCTTCGTGTCCCCGTCCGGGACAGACATTCTTCCGGGAGCCTCCCAAGCCAGTCCGTGTTCCGTACGCCGTACCTGGTCAGCACGACGTACGCGCACACTGAGCGGGCCGCTGGGCACGCCCCGGAATCGGTGCTACCACACCACGTGACACTGGGTGCCACGGTTGGAGGAAGCGCCATCACCAGATATCTCTTCCGCCGCTTAGGCGGACCACCGCCCCGGCTTGGTTCACAGAGACAGAACCGAAGCCGGACAGCACAAACGGTCGCCGAGCCAGACAGGCCGACGTCCGCTCCAGGGAAGGACCCTTCGTGAGCGACACCACCGATCTGATGGGCGCACGTGTCGAGGAGACCGCTGCCGCGCCCGCCACGGACGCCTCCGCGCCTGCCACCGGTGCCGGCTCCCGGCGGCGCCGTGGTACCGGCCTCGAGGGCATGGTGCTGGCCGAGCTGCAGCAGGTCGCCTCGGGCCTCGGCATCAGGGGCACCGCGCGGATGCGCAAGAGCCAGCTGATCGAGGTCATCAAGGAGGCGCAGGCAGGCGGCGGCGCCGCCCCGGCCGCCAAGGCCGAGGCCCCCGCCGAGACCAAGCCGAAGCGCCGGGCCACCTCCAAGGCCCGTACGGGCGAGGAGACCGCCGGCAAGAAGGCCGACAAGGCCGCCGAGGCGCCCGCCGACAAGGCCGTGGCCCAGCAGCAGATCGAGATCCCCGGCCAGCCGGCCGGAGGCACCCGCGCGAGCGAAGCCGAGCGCGGGGGAGACGACGCCCCCGTCGAGCGCCGCCGCCGCCGCGCCACCGCCGACGCGGGCGCCCCGGCGAGCAGCGGTACCGAGACCATCGCCGCCGAGGCGAAGAACGAGCCCAAGGCCGAGACGCCCGCCCAGCAGGGCCAGCAGCAGGGCGACGCCCCCAGGGCGGACGCCGGTGACGGCGACGGCCGCGGCCGTCGCGACCGCCGCGAGCGCGGCCGGGACCGCGGAGACCGCGGTGACCGCCGTGGCGGCAAGGGCGACGACCAGCAGGGCCAGGCCGGCGGTGGCCGTCAGGACCGCCAGGACCGCCAGGACCGTCAGCAGCAGGGCCAGCCGCAGGGCGGCGGCCGTCAGGACCGCAACACCGGTCCGCAGGACGACGACGACTTCGACGGCGGCCGCCGTGGCCGTCGCGGCCGCTACCGCGACCGCCGTGGCCGCCGCGGCCGCGACGAGATCGCCGAGCCGCAGGTCGCCGACGACGACGTCCTGATCCCCGTCGCGGGCATCCTCGACATCCTCGACAACTACGCCTTCATCCGTACGTCGGGCTACCTGCCGGGTCCGAACGACGTCTACGTCTCCCTCGCCCAGGTCCGCAAGAACGGCCTGCGCAAGGGCGACCACGTCACCGGTGCGGTCCGCCAGCCCAAGGAAGGCGAGCGGCGCGAGAAGTTCAACGCGCTGGTCCGCCTGGACTCCGTCAACGGCATGGCGCCCGAACACGGCCGCGGCCGCCCGGAGTTCAACAAGCTGACCCCGCTCTACCCGCAGGACCGCCTCCGCCTGGAGACGGACCCGGGCGTGCTGACCACCCGCATCATCGACCTCGTCGCGCCCATCGGCAAGGGCCAGCGCGGTCTGATCGTGGCCCCGCCGAAGACCGGCAAGACCATGATCATGCAGGCGATCGCCAACGCGATCACGCACAACAACCCCGAGTGCCACCTGATGGTCGTCCTCGTCGACGAGCGTCCGGAAGAGGTCACCGACATGCAGCGGTCGGTCAAGGGCGAGGTCATCTCCTCGACCTTCGACCGTCCGGCCGAGGACCACACCACGGTCGCCGAGCTCGCCATCGAGCGCGCCAAGCGCCTGGTGGAGCTGGGCCACGACGTGGTCGTGCTGCTCGACTCGATCACCCGTCTGGGCCGTGCCTACAACCTGGCCGCGCCCGCCTCCGGCCGCATCCTGTCCGGTGGTGTCGACTCGACCGCCCTGTACCCGCCGAAGCGGTTCTTCGGTGCGGCGCGGAACATCGAGGACGGCGGTTCGCTGACCATCCTCGCCACCGCCCTGGTGGACACCGGGTCCCGCATGGACGAGGTGATCTTCGAGGAGTTCAAGGGCACGGGCAACGCCGAGCTGAAGCTCGACCGGAAGCTCGCCGACAAGCGCATCTTCCCGGCGGTGGACGTGGACGCGTCCGGTACCCGTAAGGAAGAGATCCTGCTCGCCAGCGACGAGCTCGCCATCGTCTGGAAGCTGCGCCGAGTGCTGCACGCCCTCGACCAGCAGCAGGCGGTCGAGCTGCTTCTCGACAAGATGAAGCAGACGAAGTCGAACGCCGAGTTCCTGATGCAGATCCAGAAGACGACGCCGACGCCGGGTAACGGGGACTAGTCGCCGTTGAGGTGAGGGTTCTTCGTCGACTGCGGGTTGTTCGTGGTTGATCGCGCAGTTCCCCGCGCCCCTTTGGGGGCGCGTTGAGGCCGCCCCCTGTCATGAGTGACGGGGGGCGGCCTTTTGGCGCTGAGTAGGTCGGGACGCATCATGCGTCCCTTCCATCTCATGCATCCCTGGGGAACCTTTGAGCACAACCCTGGACCGCGGCGGCCGGCACAGACGGCGGGTACGTTTCGGCCTTCCGCTCGCCGCCGCCGGTGTCGCCGCGGCCGTCGCCGCCGCGCTGATGACCTCGTCCGCCGGCGCGGCCACCGCACCGCCGACGCCGACGGTCAAGCCCGCCACCGGCTCGCCCTCGCTCAGCGAGCTGGAGAAGCGCGTCGCGGGCGCCCTCGCGGGTGACGACACCGCCGGGCGGACGACACAGAAGTCGTCCCTGAGCGCGCGCACGAGCAGCAGCACGAACACGAGCACCGCCACCGCCGACCCGAAGATCATCGGCGGTACCGACACCACCATCACGTCGGCGCCGTGGATGGCCCAGCTCTGGTACTACGACGACAAGGGCACCACCGACACCGGCGACGACATCGGCTTCTTCTGCGGTGGTTCGGTCGTCGCGCCGACGAAGATCCTCACCGCCGCGCACTGCGTCAAGGGCTACGACTGGCACGCCCACGGCGCCGTCATCACCGGCACCTCACAGCTGGCGAGCAGCGACGGCTCCGGCGGCACCGACCTGCACGGCGGTACGGCCACCGGCGTCTGGCGGCAGTGGAACCACCCGTCGTACAGCTCGGCCACCATCGACAACGACATCGCCGTCCTCACCCTGCCGGTCGCCGTCAAGGCCACGCCGATCCGCATGACGACCTCCGGGGACACCGCCTCGTACGCCGCGGGCCAGAGCGCCACGCTCTACGGCTGGGGCCGCACCAGCTCCACCAGCCAGGACATCTCCGACACACTGAAGACGGCCACCCTGCCCATCCAGTCGGACACCACCTGCGCCGGCTACTACGGCACGGACTTCGTCAAGGGCCACATGGTCTGCGCGGGCAAGCCCGCCACCGGCAGCGACACCGGCACCACCTCCGCCTGCAACGGCGACTCCGGCGGCCCGCTGATCGTGGGCGGCCGGATCGTGGGCGTCGTCTCCTGGGGTGTGCAGGACTGCGTCGAGAAGGGCGCCTACAGCGTCTTCACCAAGGTCAGCACCTACGTCGGCGCCGCCTATCCGCGCGTCGACGACACCAACCTCAGCGGCGACCACAAGGCCGACCTGTGGGTGCGCAACTCGTCCACCAGGACGGGCTACGAGAAGGACTCCACCGGCAGTGGGTTCGGCGCCCGCCAGTCCTGGGGCGACTGGGACGGCGTCGACGTCGTCCTGCAGGCCGATCTCGACCGCGACGGCTACCAGGACCTGATCACCCGCGAAAGCGCCTCCGGAGCCGTCTTCTGGACGCACTACGTCACCTCCAGCGGCTCCTGGGCCACGAAGCAGATCTTCGACAACTGGAAGACCCGCACCCGGATCATCGCCCCCGGCGACCTCACCGGCGACTACCTGCCCGACCTGCTCTCCGTGGACTCCGCCGGCACCCTGTGGCTCTACCCCGGCAAGGGCGACGGCAGCTTCTCCGCGCGCGTGCAGGTGAGCACGGGCTGGAACCAGTACAACTCGGTACGCGGCCACGGCGACTTCACCGGCGACGGCAAGGCCGACCTGCTCGCGCGCCAGAGCAGCACCGGTGACCTCTACCTGTACAAGGGCACCGGCAAGTCCGGCTCCGGGGCGTTCTCCAGCCGGATCAAGGTGCGCAGCGCCTGGACCGGCTACAACGCCTTCGACGCGGTCGGCGACGTCAACGGCGACGGCAAGGCCGACTTCCTCGCCCGCACCCCCGGCGGCACGCTCTACCTGTACAAGGGCACCGGGAAGGCGACCAGCGAGATTTTCGCCACAAGAGTCTCCGTCGGTACCGGTTTCGACCAGTACGGCATCTTCGGATGAACCCGCAGGTGAGACGGGGATGACCCGCTGAGCCGACTACGGAACGTGGCCACCGTCGCACACGGTGGCCACGTTCCGTTGTGCAACCCTGTCCCGAGTTTCCCCGGCTGGCCTGGTGGAGTGACCATGGTGCGGTAAGGGTGCCGCGACACCAGGCCTGTCTCCGAAAACAGGGGGTAACCGACCGGACGAGAATTCGAGGAGCGCATGTCTGCCGAGAGCACGCCGGAACCCGCGATAACGGAACCCGGCTCCAGAGGCCCCCGTCGAGCCAAGGGGCGCCGCCGCAAGGCCCCCAGCGGGCGCCGCAAGGCCCTGCTGGTCACCGCCTGGACCGCGGCGGGCGTCGTCGTGCTGGGCGGCACCGGACTCGGATACGTGTACTTCAAGCTCAACGGCAACATCAAGAGCGTCGACATCAACCAGGCGCTCGGCAACGACCGGCCGGCCAAGGCCGACAACGGCTCCGAGAACATCCTGGTCCTCGGCTCGGACACCCGCGCCGGCTCCAACCGGAAACTCGGCGGCGGCACCGACGACGGCAGCGCCCGCTCCGACACGGCGATGATCGTGCACATCTACAAGGGCCACAAGAAGGCCGCCGTGGTCTCCATGCCGCGCGACACCCTCATCAACCGCCCCGAGTGCACCGACACCAAGGGCGACACCCACCCCGCCGCCAAGGGGGTCATGTTCAACGAGTCGTACTCCACCGGCGGCGCCGCCTGTACCGTGAAGACCGTCGAGTCCCTCAGCGGACTGCGCATGGACCACTACCTCGAGGTCGACTTCGCCGGTTTCCAGAAGCTCATCGACGAGCTCGGCGGCGTCAAGGTGACCACCAGCAAGAACATCGACGACCCGCAGAGCCACCTGGACCTCAGGGCCGGCACCCACCAGCTCACCGGCAAGCAGGCCCTCGGCCTCGTACGCACCCGGCACGGCGTCGGCGACGGCTCGGACCTCGGCCGCATCCAGCTCCAGCAGGCCTTCGTCAAGGCCCTGGTCAACCAGGTCAAGGAGATCGGCGTCCTCACCAACCCGAAGAAGCTGCTCGACCTCGCCGACACCGCCACCAAGACCGTCACCACCGACTCCGAGCTCGGCTCGGTGAACTCCCTCACCGACTTCGCGAACGGCCTGAAGGGCATCAGCTCCTCGCAGATGCACATGGTCACGATGCCGGTCCAGTACGACCCCACGAACCCCAACCGCGTCATCGTCCAGCGGACCAAGGCCCAGCAGGTGTGGACGGCTCTCAAGAACGACCGGCCCATCCCGGCGAGCGCCACCAAGGGCGCGGCCAAGGGCGAGGCGAACGGAGTCGTGACGTCGTCGTAGGAGTACGGCGACTTCGTCACGGGCGGCCCGTGGCAGCGCCCCAAAGGGGCGCGGGGAACTGCGCGAACAACCACAACGGCCCCGCAGCCGCCCATGGCGAGACCGTCGCAGCCCCCTGGGCGAACCACCCCAACCCCCAGGGAATAGAAAACGCGAACCCCCGGTTTGGGAGGATGGCCCCAGTCCTGGCAGACTGGTACGTCGGCTCCGGTTCACGCCCCCGCACCCCGCGGAGCGACCCGGCGCCCTCCCGAAACCTAGGAGACACCTTGAAGCGCGACATCCACCCCGCGTACGTCGAGACGCAGGTCAGCTGCACCTGCGGCGCGTCGTTCACCACCCGCAGCACCATCGAGTCCGGCACCATCCGGGCCGAGGTCTGCTCCGAGTGCCACCCGTTCTACACGGGCAAGCAGAAGATCCTCGACACCGGTGGCCGTGTGGCCCGCTTCGAGGCCCGCTTCGGCAAGGCCGCCGGCTCCAAGAAGTAGCGAGCGCCGAATCGCCGGTCCACGGCAGCGACCCCTCACCCGGAGGGCGTCGCGCCGGGACCGGCGTTTTTGGTCGCCCGCCAGCCCTTCACCCGCAGTACAGGAGCCCCAAGATGTTCGAGGCCGTCGAGGAACTCGTCGCCGAGCACGCCGACCTGGAGAAGAAGCTCGCCGACCCGTCGGTCCACTCCGACCAGGCCAACGCGCGCAAGCTGAACAAGCGCTACGCCGAGCTCACCCCGATCGTCGCCACGTACCGCTCCTGGAAGCAGACGGGCGACGACGTCGAGACCGCGCGCGAATTCGCCGCCGACGACCCCGACTTCGCGGCCGAGGTCAAAGAGCTGGAGAAGCAGCGCGAGGAGCTGACCGAGAAGCTGCGCCTGCTGCTCGTCCCGCGCGACCCCAGCGACGACAAGGACGTCATCCTGGAGATCAAGGCGGGCGCCGGCGGCGACGAGTCCGCCCTGTTTGCCGGCGACCTGCTGCGCATGTACCTGCGCTACGCCGAGCGCGTCGGCTGGAAGACCGAGATCATCGACGCCACCGAGTCCGAACTCGGCGGCTACAAGGACGTCCAGGTCGCGGTGAAGACCAAGGGCGGCCAGGGTGCCACCGAACCCGGACAGGGCGTGTGGGCCCGGCTGAAGTACGAGGGCGGCGTGCACCGTGTGCAGCGGGTGCCCGCGACCGAGTCCCAGGGCCGTATCCACACCTCCGCCGCCGGTGTCCTCGTCACCCCCGAGGCCGAGGAGGTGGACGTGGAGATCAACCCCAACGACCTCCGCATCGACGTCTACCGCTCCTCCGGGCCCGGCGGCCAGTCCGTGAACACCACCGACTCCGCGGTGCGCATCACCCACATCCCGACCGGCGTCGTCGCCTCCTGCCAGAACGAGAAGAGCCAGCTGCAGAACAAGGAGCAGGCACTGCGTATCCTGCGCTCCAGGCTGCTTGCCGCGGCGCAGGAGGAGGCGGAGAGGGAAGCCGCCGACGCCCGCCGCAGCCAGGTCCGCACCGTCGACCGCTCCGAGAAGATCCGCACCTACAACTTCCCGGAGAACCGCATCTCCGACCACCGCGTCGGCTTCAAGGCGTACAACCTGGACCAGGTCCTGGACGGCGACCTCGACGCGGTGATCCAGGCCTGCGTCGACGCGGACTCGGCGGCGAAGCTCGCGGCCGCGTGAGGAACGTCGCGCGGGCCGCGCACGACGAAGTACCGAGCACCGGAAAGTACTGAACACCGGAGGACGAGCGTGCAGCAAGAATTTGGGGGGCGGCCCCCAAGCCCCCGCAGCGTGCTGCTCGCGGAGGTGGCGCAGGCCACCCAGCGGCTGGCCGACGCCGGCGTGCCCTCGCCGCGCACCGACGCCGAGGAACTCGCCGCGTTCGTGCACGGCGTGAAGCGGGGCCAGCTGCACTCCGTGAAGGACTCCGACTTCGACGCCCGCTACTGGGAGGTCATCGCCCGGCGCGAACAGCGCGAGCCGCTGCAGCACATCACCGGGCGGGCCTACTTCCGCTACCTCGAACTGCAGGTCGGGCCAGGGGTGTTCGTACCCCGGCCCGAAACCGAGTCCGTGGTCGGCTGGGCCATAGACGCGGTGCGCGCCATGGACGTCGTCGAGCCCTGCATCGTCGACCTGTGCACCGGCTCCGGCGCCATCGCGCTCGCCCTCGCCCAGGAGGTGCCGCGCTCCCGGGTGCACGCCGTGGAGCTGTCCGAGGAAGCCCTCCAATGGACCCGCAAGAACGTGGAGGGGTCAAGGGTCGACCTGCGTCAGGGCAACGCCCTGGACGCCTTCCCCGACCTCGACGGCCAGGTCGACCTGGTCATCTCCAACCCGCCGTACATCCCGCTCACCGAATGGGAGTACGTAGCCCCCGAGGCCCGCGACTACGACCCCGATCTCGCGTTGTTCTCCGGGGAGGACGGTCTCGACCTCATCCGCGGTCTGGAACGCACGGCACACCGGCTGCTGCGCCCCGGCGGAGTCGTCGTCATCGAGCACGCCGACACCCAGGGCGGCCAGGTGCCCTGGATCTTCACCGAGGAACGGGGGTGGGCCGACGCGGCCGACCACCCCGACCTCAACAACCGCCCCCGGTTCGCGACGGCCCGCAAGGCGCTGCCGTGACCACCAGCACTTCCGACCCGCAGCAGTACGTGTACGAGGAGGCCCGTTAGACATGGCACGGCGATACGACACCAACGACGCGACCGACCGCGCGACGGGTCTGCGCGAGGCCGCCTCCGCCGTCCGCCGGGGCGAACTCGTGGTGCTGCCCACCGACACCGTGTACGGCATCGGCGCCGACGCGTTCTCCTCGCAGGCGGTGGCCGACCTGCTCGACGCCAAGGGGCGCGGCCGCAACATGCCCACCCCCGTGCTGATCGGCTCCCCGAACACGCTCCACGGGCTCGTCACCGACTTCTCCGAGCTCGCCTGGGAACTGGTCGACGCGTTCTGGCCTGGCGCCCTCACGCTCGTCGCCAAGCACCAGCCGTCCCTGCAGTGGGACCTGGGGGACACCCGTGGCACCGTCGCCGTGCGCATGCCGCTGCACCCGGTCGCCATCGAGCTGCTGACGGACGTCGGCCCGATGGCGGTGTCGTCGGCGAACCTCACGGGCCACCCCGCGCCGGAGAACTGCGACGCCGCCCAGGAGATGCTCGGCGACTCCGTCTCCGTCTACCTCGACGGCGGCCCGACCCCCGGCAACGTGCCGTCGTCCATCGTGGACGTCACCCGTGAGGTGCCGCTGCTGCTGCGCGAGGGCGCCATCTCGCCGGACGAGCTGCGGAAGGTCGTACCCGACCTCGAGGTGGCGAATTGACGGCCCCTGACGCGGGGCGTGGCATAGGCGGCGGTCGCTACAGCGCGGAGGAGACGACGACGTTCGGGTTTCCGCGCGACAGCTTCCGCATCCTCCACGTCAGCACAGGCAACGTGTGCCGCTCGCCGATCACCGAGCGGCTGACCCGCCATTTCGTGGCGGAGCGGCTCGGGGTCCTGGGGCGCGGGCTGATCGTGGAGAGCGCGGGCACCTGGGGCCACGAGGGGGCGCCCATGGAGGCCAACGCGGAGGCGGTGCTGGCCGAGTTCGGCGCGGACGCCTCCGGCTTCGTGGGGCGGGAACTGCTGGACGAGCACGTGATCATGGCGGACCTGGTGCTGACCGCTACGCGGGATCACCGGGCGCAGGTGATCTCCATGGGGCACTCGGCCGGTCTGCGCACCTTCACGCTGAAGGAGTTCACCCGACTGGTGCGGGCGATAGACCCGGCGACGCTGCCGCCGCTGGAGCACGGGCTGGTGGCGCGGGCGCGGGCGCTGGTGCGGGCCGCTGCCGCGCTGCGGGGGTGGTTGCTGGCGCCCACCGCCGAGGCGGACGAGGTGTACGACCCGTACGGGGCGCCGCTGCCGTTCTTCCGTTCGGTGGGGGACGAGATACACGAGGCGCTGGATCCGGTGGTGACCGCGTTGACCGGGGTGCCGGCGCGGACGTAGTGGCGGTCTGCCGGGTTGGCGGAGTGGTCTCGCCCCCGCCGCCCCTACCCTTCCCGTCCCCAGGGGCTCCGCCCCTTCGACCCCGCAGGGGGCTGCGCCCCCCGGACCCCCGCGGGGCTGCGCCCCCGGACCCTGCTGGGGGAGGGGGCTGACGCCCCCTGGACCCCGCGAGGTGCCGCCCCGGCATCCGCTGGGCCCCTGCGGGGCTGCGCCCTTGCACTCCCTGCGGGGCTGCACCCCTGCGGGGCTGCACCCCTGCGGGGCTGCACCCCTGCGGGGCTGCACCCCTGCACTCCCTGCGGGGCTGCGCCCCTGCACCCCTGCGGGGCTGCGCCCCTGCACCCCTGCGGGGCTGCGCCCCTGCACCCCTGCGGGGCTGCGCCCCTGCACCCCTGCGGGGCTGCACCCCTGCACCCCTGCGGGGCTGCACCCCTGCGGGGCTGCGCCCCTGCACCCCTGCGGGGCTCTGTCCCTGCACCCCGCTGGGGGCTGCGCCCCCAGACCCCGCTTCGGCCCTGGACGGGCCTCGTCCTCAAACGCCGGACGGGCTGAAAGCCTGGGGCCGGCTCCGTGTGTGGGGTGGGGGCCGGATGGGCTGAGGACCCGGGGCCGGGCCCGCCCGTGCGGTGGGGGCCGGATGGACGGAGAACCACGGGCCGGCCCCGCCCGTGCGG
>NZ_JBSFIK010000014.1:99249-190941 GCF_053597535.1 Streptomyces sp. NPDC001348
CGGACGGAGAACCACGGGCCGGCCCCGCCCGTGCGGTGGGGGCCGGATGGGCTGAGGACCCGGGGCCGGGCCCGCCCGTGCGGTGGGGGCCGGATGGACGGAGAACCACGGGCCGGCCCCGCCCGTGCGGTGGGGGCCGGATGGGCTGAGGACCCGGGGCCGGGCCCGCCCGTGCGGTGGGGGCCGGATGGGCGGAGAACCACGGGCCGGGCCCGCCCGTGCGGTGGGGGCCGGACGGGCGGAGAACCAGGGACCGGCCCCGCCCGTGTGCCGGGGGTCGGACGCCGCGCAGGGTGTTCGTCTCGGGCCTACATTGGTCTCACGTCACCGTCGACCGCCCGGAGTGCGTCATGTCGGTCAGCCATACCCTCGAGGCCGATGTCCTGCGGCGGCAGGACCCCGAGCTGGCCGGGATCCTGCTGGGTGAGCTGGAGCGGCAGTCGACGACCTTGCAGTTGATCGCGGCGGAGAACTTCACGTCCCCGGCCGTGCTGGCCGCGCTCGGCTCGCCGCTCGCCAACAAGTACGCGGAGGGGTATCCGGGGGCCCGGCACCACGGTGGCTGCGAGATCGTCGACGTCGCCGAGCGCCTCGCGGTGGAGCGGGCCAAGGCACTGTTCGGGGCCGCGCACGCCAACGTGCAGGCGCACTCGGGGTCGTCGGCCGTGCTCGCCGCCTACGCCGCCCTGCTGCGGCCCGGCGACACCGTCCTCGCCCTCGGCCTGGCCCACGGCGGCCATCTCACCCACGGCTCGCCCGCCAACTTCTCCGGCCGCTGGTTCGACTTCGTCGGGTACGGGGTGGAAGCGGAGACCGGGCTCATCGACCACGACCAGGTGCGGACGCTGGCCCGCGCGCACCGGCCCAAGGCGATCGTGTGCGGGTCCATCGCCTACCCCCGCCACATGGACTACGCCTTCTTCCGCGAGGTCGCCGACGAGGCCGGCGCCTATCTCATCGCCGACGCCGCGCACCCCATCGGGCTCGTCGCCGGGAACGCGGCGCCCAGTCCGGTGCCGTACGCCGACATCGTGTGCGCCACCACCCACAAGGTGCTGCGCGGTCCGCGCGGCGGGATGATCCTGTGCGGCGCCGAACTGGCCGAGCGCGTGGACCGGGCGGTCTTCCCCTTCACCCAGGGCGGTGCACAGATGCACAGCATCGCCGCCAAGGCCGTCGCGTTCGGCGAGGCGGCGACACCGGCGTTCACCGCGTACGCCCACGAGGTGGTCGCCAACGCACGGGTGCTGGCCGCCGCACTCGCCGCCGAGGGCCTCGTCGTGACCACCGGCGGCACCGACACCCACCTGATCACCGCCGACCCGGCCCCGCTCGGCGTCGACGGGCGCACCGCGCGGGGCCGGCTCGCCGCCGCCGGGATGGTCCTGGACTGCTGTGTGCTGCCGCACGGCGACGCACGCGGCCTGCGCCTGGGCACGGCCGCGGTGACCACACAGGGCATGGGCGCCCCGGAGATGACGCGGATCGCCAAGCTGATCGCCGGGGTGCTGCGCGGTGAGACGGATCCCACGGCGGCACGGGACGAGGTGCGCGAAACGGCGGGCACGTTCCCGCCCTATCCAGGCCGTATCCCCGCCGATCGTGGGTAGGCGCACCCGGGTGGACAGCGATGTGCGCCCGGGCACACAGCCACACGTGCAACCATCGTCGCTACCCGTCAGTCCCCACAGTTATGCGCACCTCGCTAGGGTGTGGGGCTGAGATGGCCAGCGAGACAAGTGGGGTTGCCCGTGCGTGAATACCTGCTGACGCTCTGCATCACGGCCGCGGTGACGTACCTGCTGACAGGGCCGGTACGGAAGTTCGCGATCGTGGCCGGAGCGATGCCGGAGATCAGGGCCCGAGACGTACACCGGGAACCCACTCCGCGGCTCGGCGGGATCGCGATGTTCTTCGGACTGTGCGCGGGCCTGCTGGTCGCCGACCACCTGACGAACCTCAACGAGGTGTTCGCGAAGTCGAACGAGCCGCGGGCGCTGCTCTCCGGGGCCGCCCTGATCTGGCTGATCGGCGTCCTGGACGACAAGTTCGAGATCGACGCCCTGATCAAGCTGGGCGGCCAGATGATCGCCGCCGGTGTGATGGTCATGCAGGGTCTGACGATCCTGTGGCTGCCCATCCCCGGCGTCGGCAACGTGGCGCTGACCCAGTGGCAGGGCACGCTGCTGACGGTGGCGCTGGTCGTCATCACGATCAACGCGGTCAACTTCGTCGACGGTCTCGACGGCCTCGCCTCCGGCATGGTCTGCATCGCCGCCGCCGCGTTCTTCCTGTACGCCTACCGGATCTGGTACTCGTACGGCATCGAGGCCGCCGCCCCCGGCACCCTGTTCGCGGCGATCCTCATCGGCATGTGCGTGGGCTTCCTGCCGCACAACATGCACCCGGCGCGGATCTTCATGGGCGACTCGGGCTCGATGCTGATCGGCCTGGTGCTGTCGGCGGGCGCGATCTCCATCACCGGGCAGGTCGACCCGGACGCGCTGGCCCTGTTCACCGGCTCCGAGAAGGCGGCCGTGCACCAGACGGTGCCCGTCTACATCCCGCTGCTGCTGCCGCTGACCATCATCGCCGTGCCGGCCGCCGACCTGGTGCTGGCGATCGTGCGCCGCACCTGGCGCGGCCAGTCGCCGTTCGCCGCCGACCGCGGCCACCTGCACCACCGGCTGCTGGAGATCGGCCACTCGCACAGCCGGGCCGTGCTGATCATGTACTTCTGGTCGGCGCTGATCGCCTTCGGCGCGCTCGCCTACTCCGTGAACTCCGCCTCGATGTGGATCGTGCTCGGGGTGGTCTTCCTCAGCGCGATCGGCCTGGTGCTGCTCCTGCTGCCGCGCTTCACCCCGCGTGCCCCGCGCTGGGCCGAGCACTTCGTGCCGCCGCGTTACCGGCGCCGCCGGGCGGCCGCAACGCACGTGCGGGCACTGGCCGTTGAGGCCGACGGCGAGGCCCGGGACGCGTCCCACGAGGATGCCGGGGAACCCGCCGCGAAGCCTGCCGCGAACCCCGCCACGAAGCCTGCTCCGGTGAGCGCGGGAGTGACCCGGGTCAACGGTGCGACCGCCATCGGAGCCCGTTCCCGCTTCCATGTCGGCGACGGCTCAAGGTAAGAATCTGACTAGAGCATTGCCAAGTCGTGGGGGTAGAAAGCCCCCTAATACCAGACAAATGGGCCCGGTTTTTGCGCAGACGTGCACTGTCACTCTCATGTGTGACAGCAAGCACACCCAACAGGTAAAGACCTCATCAAATAGTTTGTGATACGGTTCACGAGAACCCCGGATAGAGACGAAGGACCGCAGTGCGACGGTCCGGGACCGTGAGGTCTCCAGCACTCGGACCGGGACTACGCTCGTCCATGACGACACCCTGCCCCCTGTGAAAGCGGAGTTGCCGCCATGCCGTCCAATGACGTCCGGATCCTGGCCCAGGCCGCCGTGCCCACGGCTGTCGTCGGTGCGCTCGCCACCGTCGTCAGCGGTGTGGTCGCCGGCGGCAAAGGCGCGATCGGGGCGGTCGTCGCGACGCTTGTGGTGATCCTCTTCATGGGGATCGGGCTCTACGTGCTCCAGCGCACCGCCAAATCGCTTCCGCACTTGTTCCAGGCGATGGGGCTGATGCTCTACGCGGCGCAGCTCCTGCTGATGTTCGTCTTCGTCGCCGCGTTCAAGAACACGACGCTGTTCCACCCCCGGGCCTTCGCCCTCACGCTCGTCGTCGGCACCCTGACCTGGATCGCCGCGCAGACGCGCGCCCATATGAACGCCAAGATCCTCTACGTCGAGCCCGACTCGAGCACTTCTCCGAACGGTGACAAGCCCGAGAAAACAGGGCACTCGTCGTGAGAGGTAGGCCCGGGATAAAGGCGCACGAGAGATCCTGCTATCGTCCGGTGCCAACTGCGGCATCGCGGGCGCGGGCATCCGAGCTGACGCCTGTTCACACGCGAGGCGAGATGCCCCCCAGCCGCCCCCACATCCGTAACACCAGTCCCGTGCCGAACCGCGGCTCCGTGCCGCGCCGACACAACGAGGTTGCCGTACCCATGCGCCACGATGAAGGAGCCCGCAGTGAGTGCTGACGCGACGCAGTCGCTCGCTTTCGACTCGAGCTGCCACCTGTTCAACGGGTGCGGTTTCGACACCGTCGCTCCGGGCCTGAACTCGTTCCTCTTCAAGCCGCTCTGGGGCGACACCGAGGGCGTCTACTTCAACAAGCCGATGCTGCTGGCCCTGCTGGGCTCCATCATCGTGGTGGGCTTCTTCTGGGCCGCGTTCGGCAAGCCCAAGGTCGTCCCGGGCAAGCTGCAGATGGTCGCCGAGGCCGGGTACGACTTCATCCGCCGCGGTGTCGTCTACGAGACCATCGGCAAGAAGGAAGGCGAGAAGTACGTCCCGCTCGTCGTCTCGCTCTTCTTCTTCATCTGGATGATGAACCTCTGGTCGATCATCCCGGTCGCCCAGTTCCCGGTGACGTCGATCATCGCCTACCCGGCCGTCCTGGCCGCGATCGTCTACCTCGTGTGGGTTCCGCTCACGTTCAAGCGGCACGGTTTCGTCGGCGCCTGGAAGAACATCACCGGCTACGACAAGTCGCTCGGCGGGGTGCTGCCGCTCGCGATGACCATCGAGTTCTTCTCGAACCTGCTGGTGCGGCCCTTCACCCACGCGGTGCGACTCTTCGCGAACATGTTCGCCGGTCACACGCTGCTCGTGCTCTTCACGGTCGCCAGCTGGTACATGCTGAACGGCATCGGCATCGCCTACTCCGGTGTCTCGTTCATCATGACGATCGTCATGACCGCCTTCGAGCTGTTCATCCAGGCCGTCCAGGCGTACGTCTTCGTCCTGCTGACCTGCTCCTACATCCAGGGCGCACTCGCCGAGCACCACTGAGCACCCCTGCTCCGCACCCCAAAGCCGTCCGGTGGCCAACCCCCACCGGTCCGTAAAGAAAAGGAAGAACTGGCATGTCCCAGACCCTTGCCGCTGTCACTGGCTCGCTCAGCTCCGTCGGTTACGGCCTGGCCGCCATCGGCCCCGGTGTCGGCGTCGGCATCATCTTCGGCAACGGCACCCAGGCTCTCGCCCGTCAGCCCGAGGCGGCCGGTCTGATCCGCGCCAACCAGATCCTGGGCTTCGCGTTCTGTGAGGCGCTGGCCCTGATCGGCCTCGTCATGCCGTTCGTCTACAAGTAAGACGAACGACAGCCCTAATCGACGAAAGGCACTGAGATGACCCACTCATGGGTTCAGTTTGCGGCGGAACAGGAGAACCCCCTGGTTCCGCCGTGGCCGGAGCTCGTCATCGGCCTGATCGCCTTCGTCATCGTCTTCGGCTTCCTCGCCAAGAAGCTCCTCCCGAACATCAACAAGGTTCTGGACGAGCGTCGCGAGGCCATCGAGGGCGGTATCGAGAAGGCCGAGGCCGCGCAGACCGAGGCCCAGAGCGTCCTTGAGCAGTACAAGGCACAGCTCGCCGAGGCCCGCCACGAGGCCGCGCGCCTGCGCCAGGAGGCTCAGGAGCAGGGCGCCACGCTCATCGCCGAGATGCGCGCGGAAGGCCAGCGGCAGCGTGAGGAGATCATCGCCGCCGGTCACGCCCAGATCGAGGCCGACCGCAAGGCCGCCTCGTCCGCGCTCCGTCAGGACGTCGGCAAGCTCGCCACCGACCTGGCCGGCAAGCTCGTCGGCGAGTCCCTCGAGGACCACGCCCGCCAGAGCCGTGTGATCGACCGCTTCCTCGACGAGCTCGAGGAGAAGGCAGAGGCGACTCGATGACAGCGCACGGAGCGAGCCGCGAGGCACTCGCCGCCGCCCGGGAGCGTCTCGACGCACTGACGGACGCCACGTCCGTGGACGCGACGCAGCTGGCCGACCAGCTGGCTGCCGTCACGGCGCTGCTCGACCGCGAGGTCGGACTGCGCCGGGTCCTGACCGACCCGGCGCAGTCCGGTGAGGCGAAGGCCACCCTGGTCCAGCGCCTGATCGGCGGCCAGGTCAGCGGCGCCACCGCGGACCTGGTGTCCGGCCTGGTGCGCTCCCGCTGGTCGCAGACCCGCGATCTGGTGGACGCGCTGGAGGAGCTGGCGGCCATCGCCGACCTCACCGCCGCACAGCAGGCGGGCACGCTCGACGACGTCGAGGACGAGCTGTTCCGGTTCGGCCGGATCGTCTCCTCGAACACCGAGCTGCGCGCCGCGCTGACCGACCGGAAGGCCACCACCGCCGCCAAGGTCGAGCTGCTGCACCGGCTGCTCGGCGGCCGGGCCAAGGCGACCACCGAGCGCCTGGTGACGCGCCTTGTGACCGCGCCGCGGGGACGTAGCCTGGAGGCGGGACTCGAGTCCCTGTCCAAGCTCGCCGCCGAGCGGCGGGACCGGGCGGTCGCCGTGGTCACCTCGGCGGTGCCGCTGAGCGACCCGCAGAAGCAGCGCCTGGGCGCCGCCCTCGCGAAGCTCTACGGCCGCCGGATGCACCTCAACCTGGACGTCGACCCCGAGGTCGTCGGCGGGATCCGGGTGCAGGTCGGTGACGAGGTCATCAACGGCTCCCTCGCGGACCGGCTCGAAGACGCCGCCCGCCGCATGGCGAGCTAGCCGCAACTCAACAGCAAGACGTACACGACGGCCCTGGTTGGGCCGTGCAGAGGATTCACCTCTTATTGGGGGGAGTCCCCCAACCCCCCAAGTGAAACTTCGGGCCCAACAAGGAGAGCAGGGAACCCAGATGGCGGAGCTCACGATCCGGCCGGAGGAGATCCGGGACGCGCTGGAGAACTTCGTCCAGTCGTACCAGCCGGACGCGGCCTCGCGCGAGGAGGTCGGCACGGTCACCTTTGCCGGCGACGGCATCGCCAAGGTGGAGGGTCTTCCCTCCGCCATGGCCAACGAGCTGCTGAAGTTCGAGGACGGCACCCTCGGCCTCGCCCTCAACCTCGAGGAGCGCGAGATCGGTGCCATCGTCCTCGGTGAGTTCAGCGGTATCGAGGAGGGGCAGCCGGTCACCCGTACCGGTGAGGTTCTCTCCGTCGGAGTGGGCGAGGGTTACCTCGGCCGCGTCGTCGACCCGCTCGGCAACCCGATCGACGGCCTCGGCGAGATCGAGACGTCCGGCCGCCGCGCCCTCGAGCTGCAGGCTCCGGGCGTCATGGCCCGTAAGTCGGTGCACGAGCCGATGGAGACCGGCTACAAGGCCGTCGACGCGATGACCCCGATCGGCCGTGGTCAGCGTCAGCTGATCATCGGTGACCGCCAGACCGGCAAGACCGCCCTGGCCATCGACACGATCATCAACCAGCGCGACAACTGGCGCTCGGGCGACCCGAAGAAGCAGGTCCGCTGCATCTACGTCGCCATCGGCCAGAAGGGTTCCACCATCGCCGGCGTGCGCCGCGCGCTGGAGGAGAACGGCGCCCTGGAGTACACGACCATCGTCGCCGCCCCGGCGTCCGACCCGGCCGGCTTCAAGTACCTTGCGCCGTACACCGGTTCGGCCATCGGCCAGCAGTGGATGTACGACGGCAAGCACGTCCTCATCATCTTCGACGACCTGTCGAAGCAGGCCGACGCCTACCGCGCCGTGTCCCTGCTGCTGCGCCGCCCGCCGGGCCGTGAGGCCTACCCGGGTGACGTCTTCTACCTGCACTCCCGGCTGCTGGAGCGCTGCGCCAAGCTCTCCGACGAGATGGGCGCCGGCTCGATGACCGGTCTGCCGATCGTCGAGACCAAGGCCAACGACGTCTCGGCGTTCATCCCGACCAACGTCATCTCCATCACCGACGGCCAGTGCTTCCTGGAGTCCGACCTGTTCAACGCCGGCCAGCGTCCGGCCCTGAACGTCGGTATCTCGGTCTCCCGGGTCGGTGGCTCCGCCCAGCACAAGGCGATGCGCCAGGTCTCCGGCCGACTGCGCGTGGACCTCGCCCAGTTCCGTGAGCTCGAGGCGTTCGCCGCCTTCGGTTCCGACCTGGACGCCGCGTCCAAGGCGCAGCTCGAGCGCGGCCAGCGCATGGTCGAGCTGCTGAAGCAGGCCCAGTACGAGCCGATGGCCACCGAGGACCAGGTCGTCTCCGTGTGGGCCGGCACCACCGGCAAGATGGACGACGTCCCGGTCGCCGACATCCGCCGCTTCGAGCGCGAGCTGCTCGAGCACCTGCACCGCAAGGAGCAGGGCCTCATGACCTCCATCAAGGAGGGCGGCAAGATGTCCGACGACACCCTGACGGCCATCGCCGACGCCATCGCGGAGTTCAAGAAGCAGTTCGAGACGTCGGACGGCAAGCTGCTCGGCGAGGACGCCCCGGCCACCTCCGGCAAGTGACGACGGAAGGGACCTGACTCATGGGAGCCCAGCTCCGGGTCTACAAGCGTCGCATCCGATCCGTCTCCGCGACCAAGAAGATCACGAAGGCGATGGAGATGATCGCCGCCTCGCGCGTCGTCAAGGCGCAGCGCAAGGTGGCGGCCTCCACGCCGTACGCGACCGAGCTCACCCGAGCGGTCACGGCGGTCGGTACCGGTTCGAACACCAGGCACCCGCTCACCACGGAGGCGGACAACCCGGTCCGTGCCGCGGTCCTGCTCCTCACGAGCGACCGCGGTCTGGCCGGCGCCTTCAACTCCAACGCCATCAAGGCGGCGGAGCAGCTGACCGAGCGCCTGGAGCGCGAGGGCAAGGAGGTCGACACCTACATCGTCGGCCGCCGCGGTGTCGCCCACTACAACTTCCGCGAGCGCAAGATCGCGGAGTCGTGGACCGGCTTCACCGACGAGCCCTCGTACGCGGACGCCAAGAAGGTCGCGGCGCCGCTGATCGAGGCGATCGAGACGGAGACGGCGGATGGCGGCGTGGACGAACTCCACATCGTCTACACCGAGTTCGTCTCGATGATGACGCAGACGGCGCTCGACGCCCGGCTGCTGCCGCTGCGCCTCGAAGAGGTGGCGGAGGAGAAGCCGCAGGGCGAGATCCTTCCGCTGTACGACTTCGAGCCGTCGGCCGAGGACGTCCTCGACGCCCTGCTGCCGCGGTACGTCGAGAGCCGTATCTACAACGCGCTGCTCCAGTCGGCCGCCTCCAAGCACGCCGCCACGCGGCGCGCGATGAAGTCGGCCACGGACAACGCCGGTGAGCTCATCGAGACGCTCACCCGGCTTGCCAACCAGGCCCGCCAGGCCGAAATCACCCAGGAAATCAGCGAGATCGTCGGTGGCGCGAGCGCTCTCGCCGACGCGACCGCGGGGAGTGACCGCTAATGACCACCACTGTTGAGACCGCGACGGCTACGGGCCGCGTCGCCCGGGTCATCGGCCCGGTCGTCGACGTGGAGTTCCCCGTCGACGCGATGCCGGACATCTACAACGCCCTGCACGTCGAGGTCGCGGACCCGGCGAACGCGGGCGAGAGGAAGACGCTGACCCTGGAGGTCGCCCAGCACCTGGGTGACGGCCTGGTCCGCGCGATCTCCATGCAGCCCACCGACGGCCTGGTCCGCCAGGCCCCGGTCGTCAACACCGGCGAGGGCATCACCGTCCCGGTCGGCGACTTCACCAAGGGCAAGGTGTTCAACACCCTCGGCGAGGTGCTGAACGTCGACGAGTCCTACGACGGCGAGCGCTGGTCCATCCACCGCAAGGCCCCGGCGTTCGACCAGCTCGAGTCGAAGACCGAGATGTTCGAGACCGGCCTGAAGGTCGTCGACCTGCTGACCCCGTACGTCAAGGGCGGCAAGATCGGTCTGTTCGGTGGCGCCGGTGTCGGCAAGACCGTGCTGATCCAGGAAATGATCATGCGTGTCGCCAACCTCCACGAGGGCGTCTCCGTCTTCGCGGGCGTCGGTGAGCGCACCCGTGAGGGCAACGACCTCATCCAGGAGATGGAGGAGTCCGGCGTCCTCGACAAGACCGCGCTGGTCTTCGGTCAGATGGACGAGCCCCCGGGCACCCGTCTGCGCGTCGCCCTGGCCGGTCTGACGATGGCGGAGTACTTCCGCGACGTCCAGAAGCAGGACGTGCTGTTCTTCATCGACAACATCTTCCGCTTCACCCAGGCCGGTTCCGAGGTCTCCACGCTGCTCGGCCGTATGCCGTCCGCGGTGGGTTACCAGCCGAACCTGGCGGACGAGATGGGTCAGCTCCAGGAGCGCATCACCTCGACCCGCGGTCACTCGATCACCTCGATGCAGGCGATCTACGTCCCCGCGGACGACCTGACCGACCCGGCGCCGGCCACCACCTTCGCCCACCTCGACGCGACGACGGTGCTCTCCCGTCCGATCTCGGAGAAGGGCATCTACCCGGCCGTGGACCCGCTGGACTCCACGTCCCGGATCCTGGACCCGCGCTACATCGCGCAGGACCACTACAACGCGGCCATGCGCGTGAAGACGATCCTGCAGAAGTACAAGGACCTGCAGGACATCATCGCGATCCTCGGTATCGACGAGCTCGGCGAGGAGGACAAGCTCGTCGTCCACCGTGCCCGTCGTGTGGAGCGCTTCCTGTCCCAGAACACCCACGCCGCCAAGCAGTTCACCGGCGTGGACGGCTCGGACGTCCCGCTGGACGAGTCGATCGCCGCGTTCAACGCGATCTGCGACGGTGAGTACGACCACTTCCCCGAGCAGGCGTTCTTCATGTGCGGTGGCCTCGAGGACCTGCGCAAGAACGCCAAGGAGCTGGGCGTCTCCTGACCCCCGCGCTCGCTGTGAGAGGGGCGGGGGCGCACCCTGCGGGGTGTGGTCCTGCCCCTCTCGCCACGCCTACTAGAATTGACCCCAACACCCGGCACTACCGCCGGGTGGTGACCCGAGGAGCCTCCCTTGGCTGCTGAGCTGCACGTCGAGCTGGTCGCCGCCGACCGCCAGGTCTGGTCCGGCGGGGCCACCCTGGTCGTCGCGCGCACCACGTCCGGCGACATCGGCGTCATGCCCGGTCACCAGCCGCTGCTCGGTGTGCTGGAGTCGGGCCCGGTGACCATCCGTACGAGTGATGGTGGAACGGTCGTCGCCGCGGTGCACGGCGGTTTCGTCTCGTTCGCGGACAACAAGCTGTCGTTGCTGGCCGAGACCGCCGAGCTGTCGGACGAGATCGATGTCCAGCGCGAGGAGCGCGAGCTCGAGCGCGCGAAGGCGGAGGGTGACGCCACCGCCGAGCGCCGTGCGGACGTCCGACTGCGCGCGGCGGCGGCGCGCTGAATCCAGTACGCCGTGTGATGACGTAACTCAGCCGCGGCTGGGACCGGAGTGATCCGGTGCCGGTCGCGGCTGAGGTGAATCCGGGTGTTTTTTACGTTCCGTTACCTAGGAGACGAGGAGGTCGGTGCCGGTGGTCCTCGCTCTGACTGTGTGCGGGATCGTGGTCGCGCTAGTGGTGGTCGGACTGTTCCTGTTCGGTCTGCGCCGCAGGCTGATCCAGCGCTCCGGCGGCACCTTCGACTGCTCCCTGCGCTGGGACCTGCCGGAGAAACCCGACACGGGCGGCAAGGGCTGGAGCTACGGCGTCGCCCGCTACAACGGCGACCGCATCGAGTGGTACCGCGTCTTCTCGTACGCCTACCGCCCGCGCCGCGTCCTGGAACGGGCGCAGATCGAGGTGTCCGGCCGCCGTCTTCCCGAGGGCGAGGAGGAGCTGGCCCTGCTCTCCGACGCCGTCGTCCTGGCCTGTACGCACCGGGGCACGCGCCTGGAACTCGCCATGAGCGAGGACGCGCTGACCGGTTTCCTCGCCTGGCTGGAGGCGGCTCCGCCCGGTCAGCGTGTCAACGTGGCCTAGCGAATCCTCTTACGAAAGCCCGCTGTTGATGGCGCTCACCAGCTCACCGCTCGCGGTGTCTCCGCTGAACTCCCAGAAGAACGCGCCGCCCAGACCCTGCGACTTGGCCCACGCCATCTTGGTCCCGATGGTGGCCGGGGTGTCGTAGGACCACCAGTTGCCGCCGCAGTGGGCGTACGCCGTGCCCGCGACGGTGCCGGTGACCGGGCAGGACGTCCTGAGCACCTTGTAGTCCTCGATGCCCTGCTCGTACGTACCGGCCGCCGGTCCCGTGGCCGTGCCGCCGGGGGCGTCCTGGGTGACGCCGGTCCAGCCGCGACCGTAGAAGCCGATGCCGATGAGCAGCTTGCTCGCGGGCACGCCCTTGGCCTTGTACTTGGCGATCGCGTCGGCCGTGGTGAAGCCGGCCTTCGGGATGCCGCTGTACGAGGTCAGCGGGGAGTGCGGGGCGGTGGGGCCCTGGGCGTCCCAGGCGCCGAAGAAGTCGTACGTCATCACGTTGTACCAGTCGACGGAAGCCGAGGCGCCCGCGTAGTCGGCCGCGTCGATCTTGCCGCCGGAGGAGCCGTCGGCGGTGACCGCCGCGGTGACCAGGTTCTTCGAGCCGAACTTGGCGCGCAGCGCGGCCAGTACGTTCTTGAAGGCCGCGGCCCCGCTGGTGTCGCAGCTCAGGCCGCAGGCGTTCGGGTACTCCCAGTCGATGTCGATGCCGTCGAAGACGTCGGCCCAGCGCGGGTCCTCGACCAGGTCGTAGCAGGACTGCGCGAAGGCGGCGGGGTTCTTCGCCGCGTCCGCGAAACCGCCGGACCAGGTCCAGCCGCCGAAGGACCACAGCACCTTGAGCTTCGGGTACTTGGCCTTCAGCTCGCGCAGCTGGTTGAAGTTGCCGCGCAGCGGCTGGTCCCAGGTGTCGGCGACCCCGCTGACGGACTGGTCGGCGGTGAAGGCCTTGTCGTAGTCGGCGTAGGAGTCGCCGATCGCGCACTTGCCGCCGGTGACGTTGCCGAAGGCGTAGTTGATGTGCGTGATCTTCGACGCGGAGCCGGACGTCACCAGATTCTTGACGTTGTAGTTGCGTCCGTAGATGCCCCACTCGGTGAAGTACCCGAGCTTGACCTTGCTGCCGCCGGTGGGCGGGGGAGTGGTGCCGCCGGTGGTGTGCACGGCGACCGCGCCGCTGACCGGGCCGGTCTGGTCGGCGGTGTCGCGGGCCTGGACGGTGTAGGAGTAGTCGGTGCCGGCGCTCAGGCCGGTGTCGGTGTACGAGGTGCCGGTCACGGTGGCGACCTTCGACCCGTCCCGCAGGACGTCGTAGTTCTTGACGCCCTTGTCGTCGGTGGCCGCGCTCCAGCCGAGCGTCACCGAGGTGTCGGTGATGTTCGAGGCGGTCGGTGTGCCGGGCGCGGAGGGGGCCGCGTC
The DNA here is from genome assembly GCF_053597535.1 of Streptomyces sp. NPDC001348. NCBI lineage: Bacteria > Bacillati > Actinomycetota > Actinomycetes > Kitasatosporales > Streptomycetaceae > Streptomyces > Streptomyces sp. NPDC001348. Next base: position 112,462 of record NZ_JBSFIK010000014.1, read on the forward strand.
GCCGGGGACCGTCGTGCCGTCGCAGCTGTCGCCGTTCAGTTTGCAGTTGGAGGGGGAGCCGGAGCCCGCGCCGTTGAAGCCGAAGGAGACGGAGGCGCCGGGGGCGAGGGTGCCGTTGTAGGACTTGTTCTTGGCGGTCCAGTGGGTGCCGGAGGACGTGACGTCGGCGTCCCAGGCGGAGGTGACCGACGTGCCGGAGGGGAAGTCCCACTCGACGGTCCAGGAGCTGATGGCCGTGGTGCCGGTGTTCTTCACCGTCCACCTGCCCTCGAAGCCGGTGCCCCAGTCCTGCGTCTTGGCGTAGGTGGCGGTGGCGGTCGTCGCGGCCTGGGCGGGGCCGGCGAGGCCGACCAGTCCTGCCATGGGGAGCAACAAGGTCGCCAACCCTGCCGCGGCTCTGTGTGCGAAGCGCATGCTGCGCCTCCTCTGTGGGGATGTCAGGGGCATGACTGAGCCTTCATGCCCACGGTGTCGCGAGAATAGAAAGGTCTGGACCATCGGTCAATAGGTCTGGACCACTCGGTCCCGTGCTGCGCTAGAGCCCCAACTCCTGAGCCAGAACGGCCGCTTGGACCCGGCTGCGTAGCTCCAGCTTCGCCAGCAGCCGGCTCACGTGGGTCTTCACGGTCCCCTCGGCCATCTCCAGCCGCGCCGCGATCTGGGCGTTCGACAGCCCCTCACCGACGCACGCCAGCACCTCGCGCTCCCGGCGCGTCAACGCCTCCAGCACCGCCGGTTCGACGGACGGCTCCCGCACCGGCCGGGCGGCGAACTCGGAGATCAGCCGCCGGGTGACCGCCGGGGCGACGATCCCCTCCCCGCGCGCCACCGTCCGTACGGCCTCCAGCAGGTCCCTCGCCTCCGCGTTCTTCAGCAGGAAGCCGGCCGCCCCGGCCCGCAGTGCCCCGAAGACGTACGCGTCGAGGTCGAAGGTGGTCAGTACGAGCACGTCCGCGAGCCCCTCCGCCACCACCTCCCGGGTCGCCGACACCCCGTCGAGCCGGGGCATCTGCACGTCCATCAGCACCAGGTCCGGCCGGAGTTCCCGGGCCAGGGCCACCGCCTCCCGGCCGTCCGCCGCCTCCCCGACCACCTCGATGTCGGGCGCGGTGCCCAGGATGAGCACCAGTCCGGAGCGGACGGCCGACTGGTCCTCGGCGACCAGTACACGGATCACTCGGGGTCTCCTCCGGTCACGGGAAGGGCGGCGCGTACGGTCCACCGCGCGCCTTCGGGCCCGGCTTCGAAGCTGCCGCCCAGCAGCGTGGCCCGCTCCCGCATCCCGGCCAGGCCGGCGCCGGAGCCGGGTGCGCGGGGCCGGCCACCGTCGCCGTACGGGCTGGTCACGCGGACCAGCAGGGTACTGTCGGCCTGCTCGAGGACCACGTGCACGCGGCCCCGCGCGGCATGCTTGAGCGCGTTGGTCAGCGATTCCTGCACGATCCGGTAGGCGGCCAGCCCGACCGGGGCGGGCACCCGGCCGGGGTCGGCGTCCAGCCGGACGTCGAGGCCGTTGGCGCGGGCGCCGTCGACCAGGGCGTCGAGGCCGTCCAGGGTCGGGGTCGCGGCCGGCGCGTCGTCCCGCTCGCGGAGGATCTCGATCAGCCGCCGCATCTCGGCGAGCCCCGCCACGCTGTTCTCGCGGATGACGGACAGGGCCTTGTTCGAGGTGTCCGGGTCGTCGAGGGACAGCGCGGCCGTGGAGTGGATGGCGATCGCCGACAGGTGGCCCGCGACCATGTCGTGCAACTCCCGTGCCATCCGCGCCCGTTCGGCGGTGACCGCCTGGACCCGGTCCATCTCGGCGAGCAGTGCGGTCTGCTCGGCGCGCAGCCGGGCGGCCTCGGCGGCTTCGCGGTGATTGCGCACGACCCAGCCGGTCTCGGCGGGGGCGAGCGCCACGACACCGACGCCGACGCCGATCAGCAGTCCCTGCGGGTCGCGCCACAGCGCGGCCGGCACCACTCCGCCGATGACCGTGAGCAGCCCGGTGATCCACGGGATGCGGCGGGCGGAGGCGGCGCTGCCGTACAGGACGGCCGCGTACACCAGGTCGGTGTACATCACGACCGTGGCGATGCTGCCCCGGGTCACCGTGTCCGCGGCCAGCGCCGCCGTGCCGATCAGCAGTCCGGTCCGGGGCCGGGTGCGGCGCAGCGGCTCGCAGGCGGCGGTCACGGCCAGCGGCACCAGGGCCGCCCAGCGCTCGGGCCACAGCACCAGGCCGTCCGCGGGCACCCGCGGAAAGATGCCGAGCCCCCACAGCAGCAGCCCCCCGAGCAGCCCGCCCACGGCGATGAACACGTCGTCGCGGTGCGGACGGGGGAGCGGCATGGGCATGGCCCCATCCAACACGGGCCACGCAGTGCCCGCGTGCTCCTCCCGAAGGGTTTCCGGCTGCATCTTTCGATTACCGCGGATTCGTCACCGGCGACGACGACCCGCGCGGCCGTCCGGGCGAGCCTGGTGGGGTGAGCGAAGGGAGCGAGCCGTGATCGTCGGACTGGTCGTCGCCTGCGAGGTGGCCTTCTGGGTGCTGCTGGCCGCGGGGCTGGTGTTCCGCTACGCCTTCCGGATGCCCCGAACGGGCCTCGCGCTGCTGCTGTGCGAACCGCTCCTGGAGGTCGTGCTGTTCGTCGTCACGGCGATCGACCTGAAGAACGGCGCCGAGCCCGACTGGCGGCACGGCCTCGCAGCCGTGTACATCGGCTTCACCGTCGGCCTCGGTCACTCCACGATCAAGTGGGCGGACGCCCGGGTCGCCCACCGTTTCGCGGGCGGTCCGCCTCCCGTCCGGCCCCCGAAGTACGGCACGGCCCGCGCCGTCCACGAATGGAGGGTCGCGGGCCGCTGGATCCTGGCCTCACTGGTCGCGCTCGGGTTGCTCCAGGCCGCGGTCTGGTACGTGGGCGGCGACGGTGACATCGGCTCGCTACGGGAGTGGCAGCAGCGGATGCTGTGGCTGATCGGCATCAACGTGGTCATCGCCGCGAGCTACACAGTGTTCCCGAAGCGGGAGCCGGCGCGCCGACGCTGAGGCCTCCAGCCGCCCGAAGTGCGTACATTGGCGGCATGGACGACCCCGTATCCGAGACGGAGTACGACGCGCTGGAGGAAGCCGCCGACGCACTGCTCGCACGCAAGGCCATGCGGACCCTGAGCGAGGAGGGCGACGCGCCGCGTGCCTCGCTCGCGGACGTGCTGGCGGACATTCTCGGACCGCCCTCCCCAGGCGCGGCGTAAGCAGGCCCCGAACCGGCGAGGCGAGAGCTAGCGCTCCCCGCCCGGCACCCACAGCACGTCCCCCGTCTCCTTGTTCGCCGTGCGGGCCAGGATGAACAGCAGGTCGGAGAGGCGGTTGAGGTAGGTGGCCGTGAGCGGGTTCATCACCTCGCCGTGGGCCTCGAGGGCGGCCCAGGTCGAGCGCTCGGCCCGGCGCACGACCGTGCACGCCTGGTGCAGCAGGGCCGCGCCCGGTGTGCCGCCCGGGAGGATGAACGACCGCAGCTTCTCCAGCTGCTCGTTGAAGCGGTCGCAGTCCGCCTCCAGCCGGTCGATGTAGAACTGCTCGACCCGCAGCGGCGGGAATCCGGGGTTCTCCACCACCGGCGTCGACAGGTCCGCGCCCACGTCGAACAGGTCGTTCTGGACGCGGGTGAGGACCTTGACGATCTCCTCGTCCAGGTTCCCCAGCGCGACCGCCGTGCCGATCACCGCGTTCGCCTCGTTGGCGTCCGCGTACGCGGAGATCCTGAGGTCGGTCTTGGCGACCCGGCTCATGTCGCCGAGGGCGGTGGTGCCCTGGTCGCCGGTCCTGGTGTAGATGCGCGTCAGATTGACCATGTGGCCAGCCTAATTACGCTCCGGACGTCCGGAAGACCCGTGTGCCCACCGTCACGGCCGGCGCGGCGAAGCCGACGGCCACCAGGGCGCCGTACAGCATGTGCGCGGTGGCGTACGAACCCACGTAGGCGTCGCGCACCGCGTCCACCAGATAGCGGAACGGCATGAAGTGGGAGAGCACATTCAGCCAGGCCGGAGCGAGGGTCATGGGCAGCATCAGGCCGGACAGCAGCATGGACGGCATGGTCAGGGCGTTGATCGTGGGCCCGAACGTCTGCGGGGTGCGGACCTTCATCGCCAGCGCGTACGACAGCGACGCCAGGGAGATCGTCAGCAGCGCGACGAACGCGAAGCCGACGAGGACACCGGCCAGCGGTGCGCGCAGGCCCATGACCACGGCGGCGAGCACCAGCAGCACCGCCTGGAACACGAAGACCGTGGCCTCGCGCAGCACGCGCCCCAGGAGCAGTGCGAGCCGGCTGACCGGAGTCACCCGCATGCGTTCCACCACCCCGTGGCCGTTCTCGATGATGATCGAGAATCCCGCGAAGGCGGCCCCGAACAGGCCGAGTTGGAGCAGCAGCCCGGGCACCAGCAGCTGCCAGGAGCTGCCCCGCCCGCCGAGCGGCAGACCGGTGAGCAGCGGGCCGAAGAACAACAGGTACAGCAGCGGCGTCAGCACGCCGAAGAGCAGTGCGAAGCGGGAGCGCAGGGACTGGCGGAGGTAGCGGCCGTAGATCAGCGCGGTGTCGTGGAGAAGCATCCTGGTGGTCCTATACGGCTACGGGTGCGGTGTCGGCCGGGGCCGGACCGCGACCGGTGATGGCGAGGAAGGTGTCCTGCAGCGAGGCGTCGACCGAGCCGCCGTACCGGAGCTTGAGCGCGCCCGGTGTGCCCTCGGCCGCGACCACGCCCTGGTCGACGATCACCAGCCGGTCGGCGAGGGCGTCCGCCTCGTCGAGGTAGTGAGTGGTGAGGAAGACCGTCGTGCCGAGGTCGTCGCGCAGGCGGCGCACGAGGGCCCACAGGTCGGCGCGGCTGCCGGGGTCGAGGCCCGTGGTCGGTTCGTCGAGGAAGAGGACCTTCGGGCGGTGGGTGAGCCCCATCGCGATGTCCAGACGGCGCCGCTGACCGCCGGAGAGGGCGCCCGCCTTGCGGTCCAGTAACCCGGTGAGGTCCAGGTCGCGGGCCAGCTCCTCGGCCCGCCGCGCCGCCTGGTGCTTCGTCAGCCGGTAGAGGCGGCCCTGGGTGACCAGCTCCTCGTACACGGAGATCTGCGGGTCGACGCCGCCGGACTGGGCCACGTACCCGCATGCCCCGCGCACCCCGGCCGGGTCGGTGGCGAGGTCGTGGCCGGCCACCGTGGCGGTGCCGCCGGTGGGGGTCAGGAGGGTCGTGAGCATCCGGAGCGTGGTGGTCTTGCCGGCGCCGTTGGGGCCGAGGAAGCCGAGGATCTCGCCCTCGCGGACGGTGAGGTCGATGCCGCGCACGGCCTCCACCGGGCCGCGCTTGGTCTGGAAGGTGCGGGCCAGTCCGGCCGCGCTGATGACTGCTGTCATGCCGACCAGAAAAACAGAGACTCTGAAAATTTGCAATGACCCCAAAAATTAAGTGAGCCCAGCGAAGCTAGGATGGGGGCATGGCCGAGGGACTCAGGGAGCGGAAGAAGCGGCAGACCCGGCAGTACATCTCGGATGTCGCCACGGGCCTGTTCGTCGAGCGCGGATTCGACGCGGTGACCGTCGCGGAGATCGCCGAGGCCTCCGACGTCTCCGTCAACACCGTCTACAACTACTTCCCGGCCAAGGAGGACCTCTTCTTCGACCGCTCCAACGGCGTGGTCGACCGGCTGGCCCGCTGGGTGCGCGGCCGCGGCAAGGGGGAGTCGGCCGCCGCGGCCGTCCTGCGGGAACTGCGCGAGGAGGTGAGGGTGGTTTCACCCCGGGTCGGCCTGATGCCTGGATATGCCGACTTCATGCGGGTCATCGAGGAGGCGCCGGCGCTGCGCTCGCGCCTGTGGGCGATCGCCCAGGAGGTCCAGTCGAACCTCGAGGACGCCCTGCGCGAGGAGACCGGCGCGGCGGGCGACGACAAGCTGCCGCACCTGATGGCCGGTCAGATCGGCTGGATCCACAGCACGGCCATGTCGGTCATCCGGTGCGAAATGCTCAAGGGGCGTAATCCGGCCGAAGTGTCACGAGAGGTGCTGGTGCTCCTCGACGACATGGAGGAGTTGTTGAGCGAGAAGGTGCTCAACTACGCCGTCCGAGGCGAGATCTGACCCCTGTCGGTGTGACGTCCGTCAAATGGGACGTGACGCGCATTACTTACCGGTCACACAGCCCCTCACGAGCGCTATGGTCCGCCGAAGAGGCAACCGTAAACAGCGTGTAAGGGGAGTCGGAGTGGCACGGAAGCTCGCCGTCATCGGGGCCGGTCTCATGGGGTCCGGCATCGCCCAGGTCTCCGCTCAGGCGGGCTGGGAGGTCGTCCTGCGGGACGTCACCGACGAGGCACTCAAGCGTGGCACCGACGGCATCAAGGCCTCGTACGACAAGTTCGTCGGCAAGGGCAAGCTGGAGGCGCACGACGCCGACGCGGCCCTCGCCCGCATCACCGCGACCACAGACCTGGACGCCGCCGCCGACGCGGACATCGTCGTCGAGGCCGTCTTCGAGAAGCTCGAAGTGAAGCACGACATCTTCCGCACCCTGGACAAGATCGTGCGCGACGACGCCGTCCTCGCCTCCAACACCTCCGCCATCCCGATCACCAAGATCGCGGCCGTGACGGAGCGCCCGGAGCGCGTCGTCGGTACCCACTTCTTCTCCCCGGTCCCGATGATGCAGCTGTGCGAGCTGGTGCGCGGCTACAAGACCAGCGACGAAACCCTCGCCACCGCGCGGGAGTTCGCCGAGTCCGTCGGCAAGACCTGCATCGTCGTCAACCGGGACGTGGCCGGCTTCGTCACCACCCGGCTCATCTCCGCCCTCGTCGTCGAGGCGGCGAAGCTGTACGAGTCGGGCGTCGCCAGCGCCGAGGACATCGACATCGCCTGCAAGCTGGGCTTCGGCCACGCCATGGGGCCGCTCGCCACGGCCGACCTGACCGGCGTCGACATCCTGCTGCACGCCACCAGCAACATCTACACCGAGTCGCAGGACGAGAAGTTCGCCCCGCCGGAGCTGATGCGCCGGATGGTGGACGCCGGTGACATCGGTCGCAAGAGCGGGCAGGGCTTCTACAAGCACTGAGCTGGCGTCACCCCTGCGGGTGAATTCGGTATCGGTTCGCTCACAGACGGCAACCTCTGACCGACGAACGCCGTCAGAGGTTGCATCACCAGACAACACCGAGCACGAGACGCACTCACGGGGAGCGCATATGTACATCAGGGGCGACCACGCCGAGCTGGTCGTCGGGGGCCGCCTCGACGTCCACAGCGCGGCGGACGCCCGTACGGTCCTGCACTCGGCCGTCGACGACGGAGCCGGCGACCTGGTGCTGGACCTGTCCGAGCTGGAGTTCTGGGACGCCACCGGACTCGGGGTGATCATGGGTGCCCACCGCCGGGCCGGCCGCTGCGGCCGGCGCCTGGTGCTGCGCGGCGTACCGCCGCAGATGCAGCGCCTGCTGGTGGCCACCCGGCTGCACCGGATCCTGGCGATCGAGGGCGGCATCGGCGTGGAGTCGCTGCCCCGGGTGTGACCCCCCGCCCCCCTGTACGGGACGCCCCGTTCCGGGTGTGAAAACGGCGACGCGGGAGACCCGGCGGACGAGCCGAGCCGCACGTCACACGCAATCCTCACGAGATGGTGACGTCTCGGACCGCGCGGCACCCCGGACTGTCGTAGATACTGTGCGAAGGTTTAGGGTTCGGTCGCCCGCTGCCTCGCAACCCTCGAGCGGGACCGGACCAGAAGCGACAGCGCGGTGTGCTAGGCCGGGAGGGGCCGGACACGGGCACACGACGCTTTTGGGGGGCTAGGAAACCTATGGACCCGATCAACCGGGGACCCGGGGAGCACGGCCAGGACACAACGGACGGCAACGCGCCGCGTCAGCGCCCGCCCAGGGATTCCCTCACCACCGACTTCCAGAACGCGCCCGCACTCGCCCGCACGGTGCGGATCGTCACCGGCGACTTCCTGCTCACCGTCAACCCGGTCGACGGCAGCGAGATAGAGCCCTGCCCGCCGGCGGAGCAGCCGGGCAGTCCCGCGAAGCTCGCCGCCGCCGAGCGCGCCGCCTCCGACCGCGCGGCCCGGCCCGCCGTACCGCCCGGCCCGGCCCAGCCGACGCTGCACCTCCTGGAACGCCAGGACGAGCGCGAGCGCCTGGTCCGTCTGCTCGCCCGCGGCCGCTCCGTGCGTCTCACCGGGCCCGCGGGATCCGGCCGCACCGCCCTGCTCGACCTGGTCGCCGAGGACTGCGCGGACCTCGCCCCCGACGGCGTGGTCCGCCTCACCGGCTTCCACCGCACGACGACCGACCTGCTGCACGACCTCTGCCACGCCGTCCACGACGCACCCCTGCACCGCCCCGGCCCGGACGAGTTGCTCGACCTGGTCCGGGAGATCGGCGCGGTCGTCGTCCTGGACGACATCGAGTTCGGCGGCGCGGCCCTCGACGAACTCATCGACGCCACCCCGGAGTGCGCCTTCCTGATCGCCGCCACCCCGGACGTGCCCGCCCCGTCCGCCGACTCGGCGATCGAGGAGGTGTTCCTCGGCGGCCTGGACCGCGCCGGCGGTGTGGAGATCCTCGAACGCGCCGTCGGACGCGTCCTCACCGAGGAGGAGGCCAACTGGGCCGGCGACCTCTGGTTCGAGTCCGAGGGCCTGCCCCTGCGGTTCGTCCAGGCCGGTGCCCTGCTCAGGCAGCGCGACCAGCTGCGCGCCAGCGCGGGCGCCGTGGACGAGTTCGGGGTCTTCGAGGACGTACGGCACCCCGTCGACGCAGCCTTGGGCGCCCCGCTCGACACGGCCGCCGACGACGGCGAGGACATCCCGCTCCCCTCGCTCGGCGAGGCCGCCGCACCCGCACCGCTGCTCGCCGCCCGGCTGAGCGCCTCCGCCCGCGCCACCCTGCGCATCGCCGTCGCGCTCGGCGGCGAGGTCCCGCACCAGGCGCACCTGCCCGCGCTGGTCGGGGACACCCACGCGGACGCCGCCCTGGGCGAACTCGCCGCCTGCGGACTGGTCACCCCGGTCGGCTCCCGCTACCGCCTCGCGACCGGCGTGCAGACCCAGCTGGAGGCCGCCGGATACGCCGACGACGCCGCCGCGAGCGCCCTCGCCGCCGCCCGGCACTACACCTGGTGGGCCGGTCACCCCTCCGTCACACCCGAGAGGGTGTGCGCCGAGGCCGACGCCGTGCTCGCCGCGCTGACCGCCCTGGTGCCGGCCACCGCCGAGTCCGCCGCCCCGCCCGGGCAGGAGGAGCCCTCGTCACCGCCCGAAGACGGGGACGAGAGCGCCTGCGTCCGGCTGGCCCGCACCGCCGCTCCGGCCTTCGCCGCAGGGCTGCACTGGAGCGCCTGGGAGCGCGCGCTGCGCGCCGGAGCCGAGGCCTCCCGACTCGCCGGAGAGGTCGCCGAACAGGCCTACTTCCACCATGAACTGGGCGTCCTCGCCCTGTGCGGCGGACAGCTCGAACGGGCCCGCGCCGAGTTGGAGACCTCCATCGGGCTGCGCGGCGCCCTCGCCGACAAGCGCGGCACCGTCGCCGGCCGCCGTGCCCTCGCCCTGGTCGCCGACCGCGCGGGCGACGTACCCGGGATCGGCGCCATGGCGGGCGAAGAGGTGCCCGACGCGCGCTACGAGGAGCCGGCGTCGCCCCCGCGCGGGACCCCGGCCCCCTTCCCCCAGCTCCAGCTGCCCACCGACGACACACTGGTCACCCACCGGGCCGCGGCGACCGCGCCGCTGCCCAGGGCCCAGGGTGGCGGCGTCCGGCGGCCGGTCCGGCGCAACCTCGTCGCGACCGGTTCCGGCGTACTGCTCGCCGCGGTGCTGGGCACGATCGTGACCCTCGGCATGACCTCGAACGACGACGCGGACAAACCGGCCAAGAACGTGAGCGTCCAGCCGTCCGCGAGCGAGGACACCGAGGGGGGCGACCTGGGTGCGGACACACCGAGGAGGAACGGCGGCGGGGGCGGCGGTGACACCGGCGTGGCGGTGAGCCACCCGACGGACCCCGGCCCGGGCAGCACCGCGGACGATCCGGCGCCCACCGCCACCGGGGCCCAGCCGTCGGACGACCCGAGCGGGACGAAGGGGTCGGGCGGGGACGGTTCGCCGAGCACACCGTCGAAGCCGACGACGACCAAGCCGTCGACGCCGGACTCGAGCCCGCCGAAGACGCCGCCGACCGGTTCTTCGACATCGCCGACGGGTTCGCCGACCGGTTCGACGACCTCGCCGACCGGAACTCCCACGGGCACGGCCACCTCGACCGCCCCGTCCACGACCGACAGCGCCAGCGGTCCCTCCTCCAGCGCCCCCGCCGCGTCCAGCAGTTCGGCGAGCGCCCCCCGGAGCGGAGGCACGGGCCCGCTGATCTGACGTACGTGAGGGCCGGCCCCACCCGGGGTCCGGCCCTCGCCGACGTACGTACGCCCGCACTCCTCAGAACAGCCGCAGTTTGTCGTCCTCGATGCCCCTGAGCGCGTCGTAGTCCAGCACCTGGCAGCCGATGCCGCGGTCCGTGGCGAGGACGCGGGCCTGCGGCTTGATCTCCTGCGCGGCGAAGACGCCGCGGACGGGGGCGAGATGCGGATCGCGGTTCAGCAGTTCGAGGTAACGGGTGAGCTGCTCCACGCCGTCGATCTCGCCGCGCCGCTTGATCTCCACGGCCACCGTTCGGCCCTCGGCGTCCCGGCACAGGATGTCGACCGGGCCGATCGCCGTCATGTACTCGCGCCGGATGAGGGTGTAGCCCTCGCCCAGTGTCTCGATGCGGTCGGCGAGCAGTTCCTGCAGGTGCGCTTCCACGCCGTCCTTGATCAGACCCGGATCCACGCCGAGTTCGTGCGAGGAGTCGTGGAGGACCTCCTCCATGGTGATGATCAGCTTCTCGCCCGCCTTGTTGACGACGGTCCACACGCCCTCGTCCTCACCGGAGCCCTCCTTGAGCGTGCACGGAGGCGACATCCAGTTGAGGGGCTTGTAGGCCCGGTCGTCCGCGTGGATCGAGACGCTGCCGTCCGCCTTGACCAGGATCAGGCGGGGGGCCGAGGGAAGGTGGGCGGTGAGCCGGCCGGCGTAGTCGACCGAGCACCGGGCAATGACGAGACGCATGGTCGGCAACGCTACTCGACGTCCCGCGCCTCACGCGATTCGCCCGCCCGACTCCCGCCACCGCCGTCAACGGGGGAACTCCGGACCGCCCCTTTTGCTTTGGAAACTCTTGTTCATCCCTGGCCGATTGTGAGCCCAACGGGACCGGCCCATGTACGCATTCTCCTGGTGCGGTCACCGTCCGTTGCCTACCGTAGTGAACGGGAGGTCGCGATACGTGTACTGAGCGTGTCCGGTGTCGCGAACGCCCTTGACCTGTCCGGCAACCCCTGCTGTCCGGGGGTGCGAGAGGAGTACCCATGTCGCTCGACGTCTCACCGGCCCTACTCGAACAGGCCGAGCGAGGCGAGGTCGACGAAGCTGCCTTCGTCGACTGCGTCCGGACCTCCCTGCCCTACGCATGGGAGATGATCAGCTCCCTGGTGGCCCAGCTGAAGGTGGACGGCGGAGACTTCGCCGACAACCGGACGCCCCCGCCGGACGAGCAGGCACGCGGTCAGCTGCTGCGCGCGCTCGCCAGTGACGCGATTCGCGGCGCGCTGCAGCGGCACTTCGGTGTGCGACTGGCGTTCCAGAACTGCCACCGGGTGGCGGTGTTCCCGCTCGACGCCTCGGCCGACGAACGACTGGCCCGCTTCACCTCGATACGCGGTCAACTGCTGAACCAGTCCCCGGAACTCAGGGACTGCTGACGCGGAGCCCACCGACCGCTGACGCGAAGCCCACCGACCGCTGAAGCGGGGCCCGCCGACCGCTGAAGCGGAGCCACGAACCGCTGACGCGGTGAACGCTTGCTTGCCGCTCCACCCGCGGGTGCACCCAGCACCGGAGCGGCAAGCCCTCGCCGGCCGGGGAGGCACGGCTCTCAGCGCAGCTGGGGCAGCACCTCGGCACCCAGCCGCCGGACGTTCTCCTCCGTGGCCGCGAGATCACCCGAGCCCTCGACGAGCAGTGCGAAACGGGAGATGCCGGTGCGCTCCGAGGTGGCCGCCAGGCGGTCGGCGCACAGCCGGGGGGAGCCCACCGGGTGCAGCCCGCAGAGCAGTTCGGTGTAGGCCAGGGGGTCGCGCATCGCCCGTACCCGGCCGTCCACCGTCACATGGGCTTCCAGGCCCTGCTTGAGCCAGCCCGGCATCGCCTTCAGCAGGGTCTCCGCCGCGTCGGTGCGCCGGTCCGCGATCTGGCAGACGCCGGCCGACACATGGGCCGCGCCGGCGATCTCCTCCGCCGGCCGTCCGGCCGTCCGTGCGTGCTGCCGCCACAGGGCGACCATCTCGGCCTTCTCCTCGTCCCCGACGTGCATCCCGAGCAGCATCGGCAGTCCGCGCTCGGCCGCCAGCCGCACGGTCGCCGGGGAGGTGCAGGCGACGACGACCTCGGGGCCCGGGGGGGCGTCGAGCGCCTCCGAGGGGCGGGGCACGACGGGGACCTCGCGGAAGGAGAACCGTTCGCCCGACGCCGCCACCGCCGGTTCGCGCAGCCAGCGCACCAGCAGATCGAGTGATTCCGGGAAGCCCTGCTCGTAGGCCTTCAGGCCCGCGCCGAACACCTCCAGATCCACCCACGGCCCCCCGCGCCCCAAACCGAGCGTGAAGCGGCCGCCGCTGGTCACATGCAGCAGCGCGGCCTGCTCGCCCAGGGCGACCGGGTGGGCGGTGGGCAGCACGCTCACCGCCGTGCCGACCCCGATGCGGCTGGTGCGGCCCAGCAGCAGGGCGGCCAGGGTGACCGCGGACGGGCACGTGCCGTACGGGACGAAGTGGTGCTCGGCCAGCCAGACCGCGTCGAGACCCGCCTCCTCGGAAACCTGCGCCGAGCGGACCGCCCGGTGCAGCGCCTCCCCCTGGCCCTGCCCAGGGAACTGGGCGGCCAGCACAAAACTACCTACACGCATTGCTTTTCCTGCTTCCTCGGCTCCGACGCGGAGCTCCCCCACCGGGCATAACCGTGTGACACGTGCCGAGGACACGGCCTGGCGAAGGGATTTGCGGATTGTCTGCAGAATGAGTCGGCCGACGGCGGGACTTGTGGCGGTTGGTCCCCTACGCGTACCCCTGCCGGTGGCGCGTAGGCTGGTTACAGCCCGTGCTTCCTGTATAGCCCCGTGAGGTGTCCCGTGTCCCCGCGTCGCAACCGTCTCAAGGGCCCCAAGGGCACGGCCGCGTCCGGACGGAGCGCCGAGGACGACCGCTCCGGCCGGTACGGCGGCTGGCAGTCCACGGAGAGCTGGCGGGGCGAGGACTGGAGCGTGCGGCACGTGGCCGGGTCCGGCGCGGAGGGCAAGACGTACCGCTGCCCGGGCTGCGACCAGGTGATTCCCTCGGGCGTCCCGCACGTCGTGGCCTGGCCGGAGCACTCGGGCGTCGACGACCGCCGCCACTGGCACAAGGCGTGCTGGAACGCCAAGGACCGCCGCACCACGCGGGTGCAGCGGTCCCGTAACGCGCCGAGGTTCTGAGCGCTCTAGACGACCCGGGGCCTCACACGTCTCGCTGCTGCAGCAGCGCGAAGGCCGCGGCGGACACGGCGGCCGTCACGCCCAGCATGATCCACAGCGGGTCCCAGCCGGACGGGCCGGACTGGCTGAGGGAGTTGGAGTAGAAGACGCTCAGCTGGTTCGGGATCGAGTACTCGACCAGCTTCTCGCGCACGGACGACAGCGACTCGGAGAACATGAACAGCGCGATCACCAGCGGGGCGAGCACGGCGCCGATCATGATGGTGATGGCGCCCGCCGAGTGCCGGATGATCGAGCCGATCGCCAGCGAGAGCAGCCCGAGGAGGGCGAGGTAGAGGCTGACACCGACCGTGGCCTTCATCCACTCCCCGCCGGACGGGTCCTTGGCGCCGGTGCCGTCGAGCATGGACACCTGGGCCATGGCGACGAGGGAGGCCGACGCCAGCGTGACCACGAAGGCCACCCCGAAGAACACGATGGCCTTGGCCGCGAGCACGCGCCCCCGGCTGGGGCAGGCCACCATCGTCGTGCGGATCATGCCGGTGCCGTACTCCGAGGCCGTGGTCAGCACGCCCAGCGTGATGAGGCACATGCTGCCCAGCAGCAGCCCGAAGAAGCCCAGACCGAGCGGGTTCTGGTTCTCCATGCTCCCGTCGGAGGAGTCGTTCGACACCAGTGCGCCGGCGGCCAGCCCGATGCCGACCACCAGCAGCACGAACACGCCCAGCGTCCAGATCGTGGAGCGCACCGACTTGATCTTCGTCCACTCGGAGGCGAGCGCGTGCCCGAGGTGCGTGCGGACCACCGGGATCGGCGAGGTGTAGCCGGGGTACGAGGCTCCGGGCGCCGCCTGCCACTCGGGCGCGGCGGCTGCTGCCTGCGGCATCGGGGGCTGATGGGTGCTCATCGGGCGTCCTCGGGCTTGGTCGGGTTGGCGGGGGCGGATGCGGCGGGCTCGGGCGACTCGGCCGCCGGGGGCGCGGCCGGCGCCGGGCCCGAGGCCGGCTGCTGCGGCGCGGGCGGGGTCGCCGGGGCGGCGGGCGCCTGCGCGGGCGGCTGGGCGTAAGGATTCGGCCGGCCGGCGCCGGGAGCACCGTAGGCGTGGGGCGCGCCGGGAGCGCTCCCCGGAGTGCCGTACGCACCCGCGGCCGCCGCGGGGCCCCCGTACGGCCCCGCGGGCGCCCCGCCCTGCGGCACCGGCTGCCCCTGGGGCGCCCCGAACGGCTGGCCGCCCTGCTGGGGCGGCGGCGGCGCGTACCAGCCCGGCTGGCCCTGGCCCGGAACCGGCATGGGCGGCTGGGCGCCCGGCGGCAGCGGCTGCTGGAGGCCCGCCTTCTGGTCGATGGTCGAGCGGTAGTCCACGGCGCCCTGCGTCATCCGCATGTACGCCTCCTCCAGCGAGGCCTGGTGCGGCGAGAGCTCCCACAGCCGTACGTCCGCCTCGTGCGCGAGGTCGCTGATGCGGGGCAGCGGCAGCCCGGTTACGCGCAGCGCGCCGTCCTGCTCCGGCAGCACGTGCCCGCCCGCCTCGGTGAGCGCGGAGGTCAGCTTCTCCCGCAGTTGCGGCTCGGTGTCCGGCGTGCGCACCCGGGCGAAGTCGGCGGAGTTGGCGGAGATGAAGTCCGTCACGCTCATGTCGGCGAGGAGCTGGCCCCGCCCGATGACGATGAGGTGGTCGGCGGTCAGCGCCATCTCGCTCATCAGGTGGCTGGAGACGAACACGGTCCGCCCCTCGGCCGCCAGCGCCTTCATCAGATTGCGCACCCAGAGGATGCCCTCGGGGTCGAGCCCGTTGACCGGCTCGTCGAAGAGCAGCACCTGCGGGTCGCCGAGCAGCGCGGCCGCGATGCCGAGCCGCTGGCCCATGCCGAGGGAGAAGCCCTTGGAGCGCTTCTTGGCCACGTCCTGCAGGCCGACGACTCCGAGCACCTCGTCCACCCGCCGGGCCGGGATGCCCGACAGCTGGGCCAGACACAGCAGATGGTTGCGGGCGTGCCGGCCGCCGTGCACGGCCTTGGCGTCGAGCAGTGCACCGACCTGACGGGCCGCGTTGGGCAGCTTGCGGTACGGATAGCCGCCGATGGTCACCGTGCCCGCGGTCGGGTTGTCCAGGCCGAGGATCATCCGCATGGTGGTCGACTTGCCCGAGCCGTTGGGCCCGAGGAAGCCGGTGACGGCACCCGGTCGCACCTGGAAGGAAAGGTTGTACACGGCGGTCTTGTCGCCGTAGCGCTTGGTCAGGCCGACAGCCTCGATCATGCTCCGCACCCATCGAAATGTTCAGGACAGCGGGGCACACGCCCCCGTAAGGGTTAGGAGGATATCCGGGCGCTGACGGTTCCGCCCAAGGGGAAGTAAAGCTGCGTGCGGCGGGAGGGGCCGGCCGGTACGGCGGGACAGGGCGAGGCCCCCTGCCGACGGGGGAGTGGCAGGGGGCCTCGTGGGTGTCCGGGGTTACCGGGACTGCTGAGCCGGGACCCCGCGGGAGATCGGCTCGTCCTCGGCCGGCGACCCGGTGGCGGCCACCGCCGCGCCCGTCAGCGTGGCGAGCATCTCGCGGACGTTCGTCAGCTGGGCGTTGATGCTGTCGCGGCGGTTGGTCAGCGCGGCGAGCTCGCGCTCGGATTCCGAGCGGATCCGGTCGGCCTTGGCGTTGGCGTCGGCCACGATGTCCTCGGCCTGGCGCTGAGCGGTCTCGACCGTCTGGCGGGCGCGGCGCTCGGCGTCGGTGCGCAGCTTCTCCGCCTCCAGGCGCAGCTGCTCGGCGCGGTGCTCGATCTCCGCGAGGCGCTTCTCGGCCTTCTGCTGACGCGAGGCCAGGTCGCGCTCGGACTGCTCGCGGCGCTTGGCGAGGTTCGTCTCGAAGTCGGCGGCGGCCTGCGCGGCCTTGGCGCGGGTCTCCTCGAAGAGGGCGTCCGCCTCCTCGCGCTTGGACTGCGCGTCCTTCTGCGCCTCGGTGCGCAGCTGCTGGGCGTCACTCTTGGCCTTCTCGACGATCCGGACGCCCTCGTCCTCGGCCTTGGCCTTGCGTTCCGCGGCGAACGACTCCGCGTCGTTGCGCACCTGCTGGGCCGCCGACTCCGCGAGCTCGCGGTGCTGCTCGGCCGCGCGCCGGGCCTCCTCACGCAGATCCTTTGCCTCCTCCTCGGCGAGGCGGAGGATCTTCTCGACCCGCGCGCCGAGACCCGCGTACGACGGCTCGGCGTCGCTGATCTGGGCCTGGGCGTTCTGGGTTTCGAGATGGAGCTCCTCGATGCGCTTTTCCAGAGCGGTGATGCGGGCGAGAGCGCTGTCACGGTCGGAGACGAGCTTGGAGATCCGTTCGTCCACCTGAGCGCGGTCGTATCCACGCCGCACAAGCTCGAAGCCGTAGGGGGAAGTGTCGCTCATGGGGTTCCTGTCGAATGAGACCGGTGAGGTGATAGGTGGAATCCTAGGGGCCGAAGCGGTGTGTCATCGAGCGGATACGTGTTTGATCTGGAGAATGACACCTCTTTTGAACATTCGACCCCCGGACGACCAGCCCATCATGTCGCCGAAGACGTGGTCAAAGCACCCAGAAGACATCAGAACCCACCCTGTGCGCTAGCTGTCTGACGACTTGCCACCCGATCGAGGGGGCCCCACGGTGGCGCCCGCCTTGACTCCGTTGTCCTTGCCGGACGACGGGGCCTCGAAGGACTCCAACGCCTCCAGCACGTCCTGGACACGGGAGATCTCGGCGTTGATGTCCTCGCGCCGGCGCACCAGGACCTCCAGCTCGCGCTTGCCCTCCTCGACGGTGCGCCGGGCCTCGCGGATCGCCTCGGCCTTGAGCTCCTCGGCCTCCCTGACGAGCGAGGACTTCTTCTGCTCGGCCTCCTTGAGGAGACCCTCCGCCTTCTTGACCGCGGCGATACGCACCTTGCCCGCCTCGGAGTTGGCCTCCGAGACGATCTCCTTGGCCTTGGCCTGCGCCTTGGCGAGCTGCTCCTCCGCGGCCTTGATGAGCGCGTCGCAGCGGTCGCCGGTCGACTTCATCGTCTCGGCGGCCTCGCGGCGGGCCCGCTCGTGCAGCTCCTCGATCTCGGCCGTGATGCGGTCGCGCAGTTCCTCCGCGCGCTCCCTGATCGCGGTCGCGTCCCGGCGGGCCCCGACCAGCAGCTCGTCCGCGTCCGTACGGGCCTTCTCCACCGTCGAGTTGCCCTCGACCCGGGCCTCGGACACCAGGCGCTCGGCCTCCTGCCGGGCGACGCCCACCATCGTGTCGGCCTGCGACTCGGCGTCCGCGGTGGTCTTCTGCGCCTGCTGCTGCGCCTCGGTCAGCAGCTTGTCCGCCTCGGCGGTGGTCTCCGTGATCAGCTTGTCGACCTGCTCGGCCGCCTCCGAACGCCGCTTGTTGGCGTCCTTGCGAGCCTCGTCCAGCGTCCGGTCGGCCTCCTCGCGGGCGGCCGTCATCAGCCGCTCGGCCTCCGCCTCCGCGTCCGCCCTGACCCGCTGCGACTCGGTGCGGATCCGCTCCGCCTGCTGCTGCGCCGAACCGACCGTCTCGGCCGCCTCGGCCCGCAGCCGCTCCGCGTCGCCGGAGGCGTCCGCGATCAGCCGCTCGGCCTTGGCGACCGCCTCGGCCCGCACCCGGTCGGCCTCGGCGGCCGTCTCCGACTGGAGCCGCTCCGCCTCGGCGATCGTCTCGGTCTGCAGCCGCTCGGCCTCGTTGCGCGCCTCGGTGATGAGGGTGTCCGCCTGGGTCGCCGCGTCCGAACGGATCCGGTTGGCGTCCTCCCGGGCCTCCGCACGGGTGCGCGCCGCGGACTGGTCGGCCTCCGCCAGCGCGTCCGACGCCTCGGTACGCACCCGCTGGGCGTGCGCCGCGGAGTCGGCGCGCAGCCGCTCGGCCTCGGCCATCGCCTCCGCCATGGTGCGCTCGGCGAGCGCCTTCGCGGCCTCGGACTCCTCCTGCGCCTCCCGGCGCAGCCGGCCCGAGTCCTCGCTCGCCCGCTCCCGCTCGGCGTAGGCGTCGGCGCGGACCCGGTCCGCCTCCTCCTGTGCCTCCCGGCGGGTGCGGTCCGCCGCGTGCTCGGCGGCGGAGCGCAGTCCGGCGATCTCCTCCTGCGCCTGCTCGTGCAGCCCGGCGACGGAGTCCCGTACCTGCTGGGCGTGGAGCTCGGCCGCCGACACCATCTCGGAGGCGCGCCGGTCGGCCTCCTCCACCAGCCGGATCGCCTCGGCCTGCGCGTCCTCCACACGCCGGCGAGCGGACGCCAGCAGCTCCTCGCTCTGCTCGCGGGCCCGCTCACGCTCCTGGTCGGCCTCGGCGCGCGCGGCACCGAGCAGTTCCTCGGCCTCGCGACGGCGGCGGGCGGCCTCCTCCTGGGCGGCGGCCAGCGTCTCGGACGCCTCCGCGGCGAGCCGCTCGGCGGCGCCCTGGGCCTCCGCCCGCACCCGGTCGGCGGTGTCCTGGGCCTCCGACTTCAGCCGCTCGGCCTCGGCCGAGGCCTCCGACCGCAGGCGTACGGCGATGGCCTCGCCCTCCGCCCGGGACGCGGACGCGTCCGCCGCGGCCTCGTCCCGCAGCCGCTCGGCCTCCGTCTCCGCCTGCTGCTGGAGCGTACGGATCCGGTCGGCGGCCTCCGCGCGCAGCCGCTCGGTCTCCTCGCCGGCCTCCCGGCGGATCCGCGCGGCCTCCTCCCGGGCGTCCGTCAGCGCCTGCTCGGCGGACGCCAGCCGCGCCTCGGCCTCGCCGTGCAGCCGGGTCAGCTCGGCGGCGGCCTCCGCCTGCCGGGCCTCGACCGCCCGCTCGGTCTCCTCGCGCAGCTCGCGGGCGCCCTGTTCGGCGTTCGAGGTGATGGTCTCGGCGAGCTCCACCGCCTCCTCGCGGGAGCGCTCGTTCTCCGCGCGGGTGCGCTCCAGGACCTCCTCGGCCTGCCGGCGCAGCGTCGTGGCCCGCTCGATGGCCTCGGTGCGGACCTTCTCGCTGTCCGCGGTCGCCTTCTGGCGCAGTTCGTCCGCGTCGGCCTTCGCCTTGGACAGCAGTTCCTCGGCCGAACGGGCGGCCTCCTCGATCTGCTGGACGGCTTCCTTGCGGGCCTCCGCGCGGATCTTCTCGCCCTCGGCGACCGCGTCGGAGCGCAGCTGCTCGGCCTCGCCGCGCAGCCGGCGGGCCTCCTCCTGCAGCTCGACCGTCTTGGCGCGGTACTCCTTGGTGTCGTCCTTGGCGGCGCCCTTGAGCTGCTCGGCGATGTCGTGCGCCTCGGCGCGCAGCCGGTCCGCCTCCGTCTCGGCCTCGCGCCGGATCCGCTCGGCCTCCTCGGCCGCGGCCTTGGTGGTGTTCCGGGCGTCCTCGGCCGCCTTGTTCAGCACGTCCTCGGCGGTCTTCGCCGCCTTGGACAGCTGGGTCGCGCTCTCCTCGGCGGTGAGCGTGCGGGCGTTCTCGGCGGCCTCCGCGACGATCCGCTCGGCCTCGGCACGGGCGTCCGCGACCAGCTGCTCGGCCTCGGACCTGGTGTTCTCGGCCTCCTTGGTGGCCTCCTCGACCAGCCGGGCGACCTGCTCCTTCGCCGTGCGCGTGCGCTGCTCGTTGGTGGACTCGGCGCTGGAGAGGGCCTTGGCGGCGGCCTCCTTGGCCTCCGTGACCAGCTTCTCGGCCTCGGTCTGCGCCTTGCGCAGCGCCTCCTCCGCCTCGGCCATGCGCTGCTCGGCGGCCCGGCTCAGCTCGCCGGCCTGGCGGCGGGCGGCGTCCGACTCCGTCGCGGTGGAGGTCCGCAGCTGCTCGGCGTGGTCGGTGGCCTCCTGGGCCTGGGTGGAGGCGGCGTTCAGCAGCCGCTCGGCGTCCGCGCGGGCCCGGCGCAGCAGCTGCTCGGCCTCCGCGCGGGCCGCCTCGGCGTCGCTCTGCAGCCGCTGGCGGGCCTCGGAGGTCAGCCGTTCGGCCTCCGCGCGGGCCGCGGCCATGGCCTGCTCGGCCTCCGCACGGGACTCGTCGAGGAGCCGGCGGGCCTGGGCCTCGGTGCGGGCGCGCAGCTGCTCGGCCCACGCCACGTTCTCGTTGACGTGCGACTCGACCGTCTGCCGGCGCTCGGCCAGCTCCTGGTCCAGCTGCTGGCGGCGGGCCACCGCCTCGGCGTGCAGCTCGGCCTGCAGCCGGGCCGCCTGCTCGGCGTGCTCCTGCAGGATGCGCTGGGTCTGCGCGCGGGCCTGGCTCAGCTCCCGCTCGGCGTCCTGGCGCAGCTGGTCGGCCTGGATCTGGGCGTTGCGCAGCAACTGTTCGGCCTGGTAGCCGATGTCACCGCCGTCGAACGCGGGCCGGGACATGATGGTGCGCCGCGCCTCGTGCAGCTTGGCGCGCAGCACCTCGACCTGGTAGCCGAGGTCCTCGGCATGCTGGATCGCCTTTTCCCGCTCGGTCTTCAGCCGCTTCATCTCGGCCTCGAACCGAGAGAGGTGGTCGACGTCAGCCGCCGGCTCTCGCTCCTGGCTCTCGTAGCCCCGCACTGCGCGGTCCCATCCGTCCCCTGGTCGCAAGCCTGTCCAAACGAGCTCCGTCCATCCGCCGGACGGGGCCCCCGGGGAATGGTGTCAGATCAACGGCGGAGCACGGGCTGCTGCCCCGACGCTCGTCCCCCGAAACCTGGACCCCGGTGGTCCTGCCCCTGACGGCAGGACCGGGTCGTCCCCTGTTCGGGGACGACCGCCCCCAACCCTACCGGCCCCTTTGTACGAGGGTCAGTGCTCAGGTGTCTCAACGGGCGCGGATGTGACCAGTTCTGTCAGTACGCCATGGCAGTCCTTCGGGTGCAGGAAGGTGATCCGCGACCCCATGGAGCCGCGTCGTGGCTCCTCGTACAGAACGCGTACGCCCTTCTCCCCGATGGCGGCGGCGTCCTGGTCCACATCCGCCGTACCGAAGGCGATGTGGTGGACGCCCTCCCCGTTCTTCGCCAGCCACTTGCCGACCGCGGAGTCCTCGCGGGTCGGTTCCAGCAGCTGGAGGTACGAGGCCCCGCCGTCGGACGTCTCGTTGATCTTGAGCATGGCCTCGCGCACGCCCTGCTCCTCGTTGACCTCGGTGTGGAACACCTCGAAGCCGTACGTGGCCCGGTAGAACTCGACGGTCGCGTCGAGGTCGTGGCAGGCGATCCCGATGTGGTCGATTCGCGTCAGCATGGTGTCAGTGCATCGCTCCTCGGAGGGTTACGCAACGTGCGAGCGATCACACCGACAGCCAGATGACGGGGTGCCGTACCGGTCAGTACATTCGAAGTAAACCCTCGTTCACTCCTCAGCTGGTGCAGCTGAAAGGGGATCCCACCTCATGTCAGGATCGAACAGCACGACCTCCGTCATCGTCGCGGGTGCCCGCACCCCGATGGGGCGGCTGCTCGGCTCGCTGAAGTCGTTCTCCGGAGCCGACCTGGGCGGCTTCGCGATCAAGGCCGCCCTCGACCGTGCGGGGATCGGCGGCGACCAGGTGCAGTACGTGATCATGGGCCAGGTGCTGCAGGCCGGTGCGGGCCAGATCCCGGCACGCCAGGCCGCGGTCAAGGCGGGCATCCCGATGAACGTCCCGGCGCTCACCGTCAACAAGGTGTGCCTGTCCGGCCTCGACGCCATCGCCCTCGCGGACCAGTTGATCCGTGCGGGTGAGTTCGACGTGGTCGTCGCCGGCGGCCAGGAGTCCATGACCAACGCGCCCCACCTGCTGCCGAAGTCCCGCGAGGGCTTCAAGTACGGCGCCGTCGAGATGCTCGACGCCATGGCGTACGACGGCCTGACCGACGCCTTCGAGGGCATCGCCATGGGCGAGTCCACGGAGAAGCACAACACGCGGCTCGGCATCAAGCGCCCCGAGCAGGACGAGATCGCCGCCCTGTCGCACCAGCGGGCCGCCGCCGCGCAGAAGAACGGCGTCTTCGAGGCCGAGATCACCCCGGTGGAGATCCCGCAGCGCAAGGGCGAGCCGGTCGTCTTCAGCAAGGACGAGGGCATCCGCGGCGACACCACGGCCGAGTCCCTGGGCAAGCTGCGCCCGGCCTTCGCCAAGGACGGCACGATCACGGCCGGCTCCTCTTCGCAGATCTCCGACGGCGCCGCTGCCGTGGTCGTGATGAGCAAGGCCAAGGCGCAGGAACTGGGCCTGGACTGGATCGCCGAGATCGGCGCGCACGGCAACGTGGCGGGGCCGGACAACTCGCTGCAGTCCCAGCCGTCCAACGCGATCCTGCACGCCCTGAAGAAGGAGGGCCTGGAGGTCTCCGACCTCGACCTCATCGAGATCAACGAGGCCTTCGCCGCCGTCGCGGTCCAGTCGATGAAGGACCTCGGAGTGTCCACCGAAAAGGTGAACGTCAACGGTGGCGCCATCGCCCTCGGCCACCCCATCGGGATGTCCGGCGCCCGTCTGGTGCTGCATCTGGCGCTGGAGCTGAAGCGCCGGGGCGGCGGGGTCGGCGCGGCCGCGCTGTGCGGCGGCGGCGGCCAGGGCGACGCGCTGATCGTGCGCGTCCCCAAGGCCTGAGCGCACCCTCGGGGTAGGCCCTACCGGTGTAGGCCCTACCAGGTCCCTTTCGCGAACGGAGCTGTGATGCAGGACGTCTCCTCACTGGTGGACCGGGCCAGGGAAGGCCGACCGCGGGCCGTGGCCCGGCTGATCTCCCTGGTGGAGGGGGCATCCCCGCAGCTCAGGGAGGTCATGGCGGCCCTGGCGCCGCTGACCGGGAACGCGTACGTGGTCGGTCTCACCGGCTCCCCGGGGGTCGGCAAGTCGACATCCACCTCGGCGCTGGTGACCGCGTACCGCAAACAGGGCAAACGGGTGGGGGTCCTCGCGGTGGACCCCTCCTCGCCGTTCTCCGGCGGCGCCCTGCTCGGCGACCGGATCCGCATGTCGGACCACGCCTCCGACCCCGGCGTCTACATCCGCTCCATGGCCACGCGCGGCCATCTGGGCGGCCTGGCCTGGGCGGCCCCCCAGGCGATCCGTGTGCTGGACGCGGCGGGCTGCGACGTGATCCTGGTCGAGACGGTGGGCGTCGGCCAGTCGGAGGTGGAGATCGCCTCCCAGGCGGACACCTCCGTCGTCCTGCTCGCGCCGGGCATGGGCGACGGCATCCAGGCGGCCAAGGCGGGCATCCTGGAGATCGGCGACGTGTACGTCGTCAACAAGGCCGACCGCGACGGCGCGGACGCCACGGCCCGCGAGCTCAACCACATGCTGGGCCTCGGCGAGTCCCGCGGCCCCGGCGACTGGCGCCCGCCCATCGTCAAGACGGTCGCCGCCCGCGGCGAGGGCGTCGACGAGGTCGTCGAGGCACTGGAGAAGCACCGCGCCTGGATGGAGGAGCGCGGCGTCCTGTCCGAACGCCGTCTCGCCCGCGCGGCGCGCGAGGTGGAGAGCATCGCCGTCACCGCCCTGCGCGAACGCATCGCCGACCTCCACGGCGACCGCCGCCTCGGCGCGCTGGCCGAGCGGATCGTCGCCGGGGACCTGGACCCGTACCGGGCGGCGGACGAGCTGGTGGCGGGGCTGACGGAGGGCTGAGCGGGGCCCTTTCCGGGGCGCCGTTCCGACGGGGGCAGGGGGCGCCACGCCCCCGGCGGCCTGGCCGGCGGAAACGATCGGCGCTTGCCGCCGCGGCGGGGCGGAGCCCTGAGCGTCCACCGTGTGCCCCGTGCCCGCAGGCCCCGCGGCGGGCCGGGTACCGGGGGCGGCGGGCGCGTTGGCCGTCCGGCCCGCTGGTTCCTGGCGGGCCGGAAAAGCACGTGGCCACCAAGGCCCCGCGGCGGGCCGGGTACCGGGGACGGCGGGCGCGTTGGCCGTCCGGCCCGCTGGTTCCTGGCGGGCCGGAAAAGCAGGTGGCCACCAAGGTCCCGCGGCGGGCCGGGTACCGGGGGCGGCGGGCGCGTTGGCCGTCCGGCCCGCTGGTTCCTGGCGGGCCGGAAAAGCACGTGACCACCGGTCGCCCCCCTGCTAGCTTGACCGGCATGTTCCTCCTCCTGGCATAGAGCGCGCACCGCACCCGCGCCCGGCAGGCCGATCGGCCGTCGGCGGCGCGGGGCTTCGGTGTCCCCTCATCCGCCTCCAGCCGAGGAACCGACTCATGTCCGCGCTCACTTCGTCGCGCCCTTCCCCCACGCCCCGGCCGTCCTACGCCGCCGTCCTGCGCGTCCCGCACGCCCGCCGCACCTTCGCCGCCGCGCTGACGGCCCGCCTGTCGTACGGCACGGTCGGACCGGCCGTGCTGCTGGCGGTGACCCGGGCGACCGGCTCGTACGCCGTCTCCGGAACGGTGATGGCCGTGTTCGGCGCCGCCACCGTCTTCCTCATGCCGTTACGGGCGGCCCTGGTCGACCGGCACGGCCCGCGCCGGGCCCTGATCCCCATGGCGTCGTTGTACGGCGCCCTGCTGTGCGCCCTGGCGGCACTCACCTGGCGTCCGGGCGCCCCGCCGGTCCTCCTCGCCGCGGTCGCCGCCCTCGCCGGCGCCTGCGCGCCCCCGCTGGGCCCCACCATGCGTACCGTGTGGGCCGAACTGGTCGACGATCCCGGGCTCGTGCAGCGGGCCTACAGCCTGGACGGGGTCGCCGAGGAACTGCTGTTCGTCTCCGGCCCGGCGCTGGTCGGCGTACTCGTCCGCTTCGCCCCACCGGCGGCCGGGCTCGCCCTGAGCGCGCTGCTGATCGTGGCCGGGACCCAGGCGTTCGCGACCTCCCCGGCCATGCCGGGGCCCCGCGCCGCCGCGCCGAAGGACAGGCCCGGGCGCCGGTTCGAGCGCGGGCTGCTCTCCCCGGTCGTCGTGGCCGCGGGCATGGGCCTCGCGCTCAGCGGCGCCGAGTTGCTGGTGATGGCCCTCGCGACCGAGCGCTCGTACGACGCCGCCCTGGTCCCCTGGATCCTGGCCGCGCTCTCGGCGGGCAGCGCGGTGGGCGGACTCCTCAACGGGGCCGTCGGCTGGCGCAGGTCCACCCGGACGCGCCTGGCCGGTTTCGCCGCCGGCCTCGGCCTGGTGCTCGCCGTCACGGGCCTCGCCCCCGGCCCGTGGACCCTCACGGCGGCCGTCGCGACCGCGGGCCTGTTCGTCGCCCCGGCCCTGACGACGGCGTACCTCCACGCCGAGGAGACGGCGGCCCCCGGAGCCCGGACGCGGGCGGGGGCCTGGGTGAACACCGCGGTGAACGCGGGCGGCTCGAGCGGTTCCCTGCTGACCGGGATGCTGATCGGCCGGGTGCCGGTCGCCGTGTGCTTCGTGCTGGCGGGCGGGGTGGCGCTGTCGGCCGGCGTGGTGTGCCTCCTGGCCCCGGGCGCCGGTCAAAAGGGAGCGGCAGGCGAGACCTGAACACCCGCCTGCCGCTCCGGCGCCCCGACCGAGGTCAGGGACGTCCTCGTTGCCCCCGCAGATGCTCGGCGATCGGCTTCAGAGCCTTGTCCAGCTCCAGCAGCGCCTCGGGCGAGAGCAGGTCGATGAAGTGCTTCCGTACGGACGCCACATGGTGCGGGGCGACCTTCTTCATGGTCTCCATGCCGTGCTCGGTGAGCACGGCGTAGAGGCCGCGGCGGTCGGACTCGCAGTTCTCCCGGCGCACCAGGTTCGCGTTCTCCATGCGTGTGATCTGGTGCGAGAGCCGGCTCTTGGACTGGAGGGTCGCGGAGGCGAGGTCGCTCATCCGCATCCGCACGTCCTCGGACTCGGAGAGGTTCACGAGGATCTCGTAGTCGTTCATTGTCAGTCCGAACGGCTGCAGATCCCTCTCGAGCTGGTACGTCAACAGCCTGTTGACCTCCAGGTGGGTGCGCCAGGCGCACTGCTCCGCATCGGTCAGCCAGCGCGTGGCCGTTTCGGTCTCCATGAATGAAGTCTACCTAAAATGTTGAAAAACGAACTAACGAGGGTCGTGTGACAGTGCGCACGCGTTCGACGTCACACTCCGCAGACTACCGCTCACAGCCCGAAGCGACGCTGGAGGTCCCCCAGCTGTCCGGGAAGACGCGGTGCGGCCGACGGTTGCGCTCCGTGTCCGCCGGGCGCCCCTGCGCCACCACCGGGCACTCCCGGCTCGTGCGGAACAGCCCCTGTCGCCTGCTCCGCCATCAGCGTCTCGGTCGACTGCAGCAGCACCGTCCCGGCCCCCACGAACTCGAACTGGTGCTCCTCCCCGGAGGCCCCGCCGAGCCCCGTCATCGCACGTAGACCGCCCATGACGCCCGTCAGGTACCCGTGGTCGTAGTGATGGCACGGGGACGGACAGTCGGCCCAGCCGACGAGCGCCTGCGGGTCCACCCGGATGGGGGGCTCCATGAACACCACCGGGCCGTTAGATGCGGCCACGAACTTCCCGGTTCCGATGAGTGTCAGAAAACCCGGCACGATCGACTGTTTGAGAGCGAGACTTGGCTGAAAAGCGAGCAAGTTGCCCGAGCGAATGGTCAGGTTGCCGTCGTCCAGGTCGTAGGAGTTCACATCGAACGCCCGGTCGGCGAGGAGCATCTTCCCCGAGCCCTCCGCCACCACCCAGTCGCTCGCGTGCAGAGGCGAATGAAACGAAGTACGGACAAGACGGTCGAGCCCGCCGTGCCCGACGCCGTTGAACTCGATCGCCCCGTAGTACGCGATCATCTTCCCCTTCTGCAGGAACCACTGCGCCCCCTTGAGCTCGACGCAGAAGGTGTACTTGTTGACGTTGTCGTCGACGGGCAGCGTCATGGGGTCGTACACCACGGGCCCGCCGGGGGCTCCGTACCCGGGCCCACCGGGGATTCCGTACCCGCTCACAGCTTCTCCTCCGAGGCCTGGACGAACACCGTGCCGCTTCCGCTGAGCTCCAGCTGGAACGCCTCGCCCGAGCCGCGCCCCACCATGTCGCGCCAGCCGAGCGCGGTGGACAGCTTGTTGCGCAGGTCGCCGTGGTGGGCGACGTACGCCTGCGGATCGACGTGGACGGGCCGCTGCGGCGTGACGGGGATCTCGAAGACCCCGCCGTGCGCCATCACCGCCACCGCCCCGTGCCCCTTCAGGGTGGTCGTGAACAGGCCCTGTCCGGTGACCTGCCCCCGCACCATCCCCATCACCCCGCCCTGCGAGCCCATGAACATCGTCCCCTGCTGGAGCGTGCCCTCGAAGGCCAGCAGCCGGTCCGCCTCCACGTACAGGGTGTCGCCGGAGAGATTGATGACGTGCACGTGGTGGCCGCCGTGCCCGAAGAAGACGGTCCCGCTGCCCTCGACGGACATCAGGGGAGTGGCCTCCCCGGCGACCCGCCGCCCGATCATCGACATCAGTCCCCCCTGACCGCCCTGGATGTTCGGGGTGAAGGAGACGTTCCCCTTGTAGGCGAGCATCGCTCCGCGCTGACTGAACAGCCGCTGCCCGGGCAGCACGGTGGCCTCGACCATCTTGGAGTTGACCTCACGCAGCGCCATGTCACACGTCCCCCGCGATCGTGTTCCGCTCACTGGGCTGGACGTACACCAGCCCGTCCCCCTCGAACCGGATCTGGAACGCCTCGCCGCCGCCCTCACCGAGGAAGGTGCGGAAGGTCACACCGGACTGGAAGGACTGCCGGACGTTCCCCTGGTGGGCGATGTAGGCCCCCGGGTCCACGATCAGCGGGTACTGGGGGCTCACCCGCAGCACCACCGCCGGCCCGTCCGACATGATCGCGGCCTGCCCGTGGCCCTCGACGGTCGTCGTGAACAGCCCGTTGCCCTGGGAGGCGCCACGCAGGCCCGTGAACGTCGTACCGGTCCTCAGCCCGGCGTCCGTCGCGAGCAGGTTGCTCGACTCCACGTACAGCTTGTCCCCCTGGAGGGCGACGAGATTGATCTCCGCGGCCCGGTCGGCGAACCAGCACGTCCCGTGCCCCTTCACCTCCATCACCGTCATCTGCTCGCCGGTGAGCCGCCGGGTCACCATCCCCCGCAGACCCTCACCGCCTCCGCTCAGCTTCTTGAAGGCCATCTGCCCGTCGTACGCGACCATGGAGCCGTTCTTCGCCTTGACGGCATCACCGGTCATGTCGACGGCGAGCACCTTGCTTCCCTGCAGTCGGAACATCGCCACGGGGTGAAGGTAGCGGCGGACCGAAGGGTGCCGACAGACCCCTGCCGTCGGGCAGGGGTGTTCGTTTGCCACAATGGGGCGACGATTGTGCTTCCGTTCACAAGGCGACCGCGTCGCCGGCGACTCTCCACCGAAGGTGATCAGTGGACCTCAAGACAGCCTCCGCCATCCGCCGCCTGCGCCTGGTCTCCGTGCCGGAGGGCATCTCCTGGATCGTGCTCGCGGCCTGCACGGTGATCAAGTACACGGTCGCCTCGGGCTTCGACGTGGCCCCCGTGCTGGGCCCGATCCACGGCGTGCTGTTCATCCTCTACGTGCTCTTCTGGCTCGACGCCTGGAACCGCACCAAGTGGGCCAAGGGCAAGGCCGCCGTCTACTTCGCCTACTCGATCATCCCGGGCGGCGGCTTCATCGCCGAGCGCAGGCTCCGCCGCGAGTCCGAGGACGCGGTCATCGCCGCCCGCGCCCGCAAGGAAGGGGTCGTGAACGCATGATCGTCGCCTTCTCCGTGACGCCGCTGGGCGTCGGCGAGGACGTCGGGGAGTACGTCGCCGACGCCGTCCGCGTGGTGCGCGAGTCGGGCCTGCCCAACCGCACCGACGCCATGTTCACCTCCGTCGAGGGCGAGTGGGACGAGGTCATGGCCGTCGTCCGGCGCGCCGTCGCCGTCGTCGAGGAACGGGTTCCCCGGGTGTCGCTGGTGCTCAAGGCGGACATCCGTCCCGGGGTGACCGACGGCCTCACCTCGAAGGTCGAGACCGTCGAAAGGCATCTGGCCGGCTAGCCGCTGCCGGGGCACCAGGGCGGCGTGGCGCCCCCGTGGCCGCTCCGGTGGCTCCCGGGGAGACCGAAGGCCGAGACGGAGCTGACCGGAATGTGACCGGCGGGTAGGGTCTGATGACGTGCCGAAGCCTCTCAGTCTTCCCTTCGACCCCATCGCCCGTGCCGACGAGCTCTGGAAGCAGCGGTGGGGAAACGTGCCGTCGATGGCGGCGATCACCTCGATCATGCGGGCGCACCAGATCCTGCTGGCGGAGGTCGACGCGGTGGTCAAGCCGTACGGGCTGACCTTCGCGCGGTACGAGGCACTGGTGCTGCTCACCTTCTCCAAGGCCGGGGAACTGCCGATGTCCAAGATCGGTGAGCGGCTCATGGTGCATCCCACCTCCGTGACGAACACCGTCGACCGGCTGGTGAAGTCCGGGCTGGTGGCCAGGCGGCCCAACCCGAACGACGGGCGCGGCACGCTCGCCACCATCACGGCCAAGGGACGCGAGGTGGTCGACGCGGCCACCAGGGACCTGATGGCGATGGACTTCGGGCTCGGCTGTTACGACGCCGAGGAGTGCGCGGAGATCTTCGCGATGCTGCGGCCCCTCAGGATCGCGGCGAACGACTTCGACGAGGACTGAGCCGAGGGCCGGGCGGGGCAGGGCGGGGGGCCGAGCCGAGGACTGAGCCCACGGCCGCCCGGCGGCGCACCCGGGACAAGATCTCCCGGAACGGGCGGTTACGCTCGACGGCATGAAAAAGAACGTGCTGACCCGCTACCGCGTCATGGCCTACACCACCGGTGTGCTGCTGGTGCTGCTCTGCCTGAGCATGATCGCGAAGTACGGGCTTCACATGGACGGCGCCGCCGACTTCACCCGCGTCGTCGCCATCGCCCACGGCTGGCTGTACGTCGTCTACCTGGTCGTCGCCTTCGACCTGGGTTCCAAGGCGAAGTGGCCGGTCGGCAAGCAGCTGTGGGTGCTGCTCGCGGGAACCATCCCGACCGCCGCCTTCTTCGTCGAGCGGAAGATCAGCCACGAGCTGGAGTCGAAGGTCGCGGACCAGGCACCGGCCGCCGTCAAGGCGTAGTACCGCCCCACCGGACGGGTCACGATCCGCCGGACGGGTCACGTTCCACCGCCGCCCGAGACTCGCGCGGCGGTCAGCCGTCGACATTTACTAGGACGTCCTAGTAAATTCGAAGGTATGGACGCTGACGCCATCGAGGACGGCCGCCGACGCTGGCAGGCCCGCTACGACGCCGCGCGCAAGCGCGACGCTGACTTCACGACGCTCTCCGGCGATGCCGTCGAGCCCGTGTACGGCCCCCGGCCGGGGGACAGGTACGACGGTTTCGAGCGGATCGGCTGGCCGGGGGAGTACCCCTTCACACGCGGCCTCTACCCGACCGGCTACCGCGGGCGTACGTGGACCATCCGGCAGTTCGCCGGGTTCGGCAACGCCGAACAGACCAACGAGCGCTACAAGATGATCCTGGCCGCCGGCGGCGGCGGTCTCTCGGTGGCCTTCGACATGCCGACGCTGATGGGCCGCGACTCCGACGACCCGCGCTCGCTGGGCGAGGTCGGGCACTGCGGGGTGGCCATCGACTCGGCGGCGGACATGGAGGTCCTGTTCAAGGACATCCCGCTGGGCGACGTGACGACGTCCATGACCATCAGCGGGCCGGCCGTGCCCGTCTTCTGCATGTACCTGGTCGCCGCCGAACGGCAGGGCGTGGACCCGTCCGTCCTCAACGGCACGCTGCAGACCGACATCTTCAAGGAGTACATCGCCCAGAAGGAGTGGCTCTTCCAGCCCGAGCCCCATCTGCGGCTGATCGGCGACCTGATGGAGTACTGCGCGGCCGGCATCCCCGCGTACAAGCCGCTGTCCGTCTCCGGCTACCACATCCGCGAGGCGGGATCGACGGCCGCGCAGGAACTGGCGTACACGCTCGCGGACGGCTTCGGCTACGTCGAGCTGGGCCTGTCGCGCGGCCTGGACGTGGACGTCTTCGCGCCCGGTCTCTCCTTCTTCTTCGACGCCCACCTCGACTTCTTCGAGGAGATCGCCAAGTTCCGGGCCGCCCGGCGGATCTGGGCGCGGTGGATGCGGGACGTGTACGGGGCGAAGAGCGAGAAGGCGCAGTGGCTGCGCTTCCACACGCAGACCGCCGGGGTCTCGCTGACCGCCCAGCAGCCGTACAACAACGTGGTGCGCACGGCGGTGGAGGCGCTGGCGGCGGTGCTGGGCGGCACGAACTCGCTGCACACCAACGCGCTGGACGAGACCCTCGCGCTGCCCTCCGAGCAGGCGGCGGAGATCGCCCTGCGCACCCAGCAGGTTCTGATGGAGGAGACCGGCGTCGCCAACGTGGCCGACCCGCTGGGCGGTTCCTGGTACGTCGAGCAGCTCACCGACCGGATCGAGGCCGACGCCGAGAAGATCTTCGACCAGATCAAGGAGCGCGGCCTGCGGGCCCACCCCGACGGCCGGCACCCGATCGGTCCGATCACCTCCGGCATCCTGCGCGGAATCGAGGACGGCTGGTTCACCGGCGAGATCGCCGAGTCCGCGTTCCGCTACCAGCAGGCGCTGGAGAAGGGCGACAAGAAGGTCGTCGGCGTCAACGTCGCCACCGGCTCCGTCACCGGCGACCTGGAGATCCTCCGGGTCAGCCACGAGGTGGAACGGGAGCAGGTCCGCGAACTCGGGTCCCGGAAGGCGTCCCGTGACGACACCCGGGTACGGACGGCCCTGGACGCCATGCTGACCGCCGCCCGCTCCGGCGCCAACATGATCGAGCCCATGCTGGACGCGGTCCGCGCGGAGGCGACGCTGGGGGAGATCTGCGGGGTGCTGCGGGACGAGTGGGGGGTTTACACGGAGCCGGCGGGGTTCTGACGGGAGTTCACTCGGCGGACGCGGCGGGAGCCGCGAGCGGCACACCTACGAGGGGGTGTCCCGCGTCGCTCCCGCCAGTCCCAGCAGCAGTACCCGGGTGAAGCCGCGCACCCACTCCTCGTCCGCCGGTTTGCCGCTGACCAGGGTGCGGTGCACCACCGCGCCCGCCACCATGTCGAAGATGAGGTCGACCGTCCGGGCGGCTTCGCCGGGGTCGGCCTCCGGCGGCAGTTCGCCGCGGGTCTGGGCGCGGGCGCGGCCCTCGAGGACCAGCCGCTTCTGGCGGTCCACTATCGACGTGCGGATGCGCTCCCGCAGGGCGTCGTCGCGGGTGGATTCCGCGACCGCCGCCATCAGTCCGCTCTTGGCCTCCGGGCGGGCGAGGATGGCCGCGAACTGCAGGACGACGCCCTCGATGTCGGCGGCGAGGCTGCCCCGGTCGGGGAGTTCGAGTTCGTCGAAGAGCTCGGCCACCGCGTCGACGACGAGTTCGTTCTTGCCCGCCCAGCGGCGGTAGAGCGTCGTCTTCGCAACCCCCGCCCGCGTGGCCACGTCTCCCAAGGTGAGCTTGGACCAGCCGAGTTCCACCAGCGCCTCCCGGGTCGCGGCCAGGATCGCGGCGTCCGCGGCGGCGTTGCGCGGGCGTCCGGGGCGGCTGGCGGGGGTGCGGCTCTCCATGCCCCGACCATAACCGGCCGTTCCTGTGAGGCCGTGAGGGAGATCACCGGGGCGGGCTGTCGTCCGCACCGCCGAAGGTATTACGCTACGACTCGTAGCGTAAGCGACGACCATTCGGCGCTGGGTGGGGACCCGGCGCCGCAAGCGCTTCACAACGCTTTTTCACACACGCGCGGGAACGGGGGAGGATAGACGCATGCAGCCACGGAACATGTCCATGAGCGGCGTCGTCGACCTCGCCGCGGTGAAGGCGGCCCAGGAGGCCAAGGCCAAGGCCGAGCAGACGCGCGCCGAAGCCGCCCGGCAGGGCGGCGGCGCCGGGGCCGTCTCCCCGGCCGATCTCGTCATCGACGTAGACGAGGCCACCTTCGAACGCGATGTCCTCCAGCGGTCCGCCGAGGTACCGGTCGTCATCGACTTCTGGGCCGAGTGGTGTCAGCCCTGCAAGCAGCTGAGCCCGGTCCTGGAGCGGCTGGCCGTCGAGTACAACGGCCGTATCCTCCTGGCGAAGATCGACGTCGACGCCAACCAGATGCTGATGCAGCAGTTCGGGGTGCAGGGCATCCCGGCCGTCTTCGCCGTAGTCGCGGGCCAGGCCCTGCCGCTCTTCCAGGGGGCCGCCGGCGAGGCGCAGATCCGCCAGACCCTCGACCAGCTGGTGCAGGTCGCCGAACAGCGCTTCGGGCTCACCGGCCTGAGCGTCGACCCGGACGCCGCGCCCGGCGACGGAGCCACGCCGGAGGCGAGTGTGCCGGCGGGCCCGTACGACGCCTTGCTGGAGGCGGCCGTACAGGCTCTGGACGCCGGGGACCTCGGCGGCGCGGTCCAGGCGTACCGGAACGTACTCAACGACGACCCGGCCAACACGGAGGCCAAGCTCGGCCTGGCGCAGGCGGAGTTGCTGCAGCGGGTGCAGGGCGCGGACCCGCAGCAGGTGCGCAGGGACGCGGCCGACAGGCCGAACGACATCGAGGCGCAGATCGCCGCCGCCGACCTGGATCTGGTGGGCGGGCACGTGGAGGACGCGTTCGGACGGCTGATCGAGACCGTGCAGCGCACGGTGGGTGACGACCGGGACACCGTACGCCGCCGCCTGCTGGAGCTGTTCGAGGTGGTCGGTCCGGAGGACCCGCGGGTCGTGGGTGCGCGGCGGGCGTTGGCGAGGGCCCTGTTCTGAGGCGGCCGTTGACCAGTCGCTAAACGTCCGGCCATGTGTTGCCGGAGTGAAAAATTCGCCAGTGAGGCGTCGAGGCGGCCGCACTTTGCCAAAACTTGGTAATCGCGGCCGCTGTTACTCCCAGTAAAACAAGGCTGTTGATGTGTCTGGTTCCGTCCAGGGATCAACAGCTTTGTTCTGCCCTTGGATGACACCGAGAGTCGCTCTCCGAGACCGGTGGGTCGTCCCACGGTTATCCGGCCGTTACTAGTCAGTAACGAAGCCCCTTGTGCGGGCGGCGAGAATGCACCACGATCGGCCACGCTCGGTCCATTTCCGTACCCCGACAGCCGGTCGGGTCACGTGACAATCTGGGTCCCCACCGAGCAGAGCCGGCGGCAGTGGAGCCGGCTCTGGGACAGGGGGGTCTTCGCCCACGGCGAAGCCTGTCCAGCAGGGTTGTGCGTGATGCGTGTCAGGCGCGACCAGTGGTTGTCGCTCGGGGGTGATCGCCGGTGCTTCGGTCGCGATTCGCGCCACCGAGATGCGGGCGCTCCCCTACCCGAGGACGTAGCACTTCTCCCATCCCTGCCCGGCTGAGCCGCTGACTCGGTGGCGAGCGAGGGCCAGGAGATGTACGTCCGAGAAGGAGGAAATATGGAGTCCCAGGTGCGTGGCGGGACCAGATGGAAGCGGTTCGCTGTGGTCATGGTGCCCAGCGTCGCCGCTACGGCCGCGATAGGTGTCGCCCTTGCGCAGGGTGCTCTCGCCGCGTCGTTCAGTGTGTCGGGGCAGAACTTCAAGGTGAGTGCCGACAAGCTCGTCGGCCAGGGGTTCTCCCAGTACGGCTCCATCGACTCAGGCAAGAGCCTTGATGGCAAAGAGAACCAGGCGCACCCGGTGGCGGTGTCGGCGTTCACACACGCCAACATCACCAAGATGTGCCAGTCCGTGGTCACCCCGATCCCGTTGCTGGGCAAGAACGTCACGCTCAAGCTGACCGCGGGCGACAAGGGCACGGACGTCGAGGCCGACCACCTCTACATCGATGTCGACACCCTCGACTCGACCGAGGCCGTGTTCCACGGCATGGACATCGGCGTAGCCGCCGGCAGTGTCAAGGGTGAGAAGCCCAAGTCGGGCGAGAACACGAGCCCGTACGGGTTCGCGCAGCAGGCCGACGACGCCACGCTGACCGGCGTGCATCAGACGGCATGGGCCACCACGGCCGGCACCTTCAAGCTCTCCAACCTGCACATGGGTCTGAGCTGGGGCAGCGGCCCGGGTATCGAGTGCTACTAGGCGCTCAGTGACGGGCGGGGGAGCCGGTACGGTCCCCCGCCCGTCACCGCTTGGCCCTCGCCTTCACATCCCCCCACATTTCCATCGCACCATCACCCTCACCACAGCAACGCCGCACCAGGGAGCTGTTTTCCATGAGCGCCGAGACTCCTGCTGCACCCGGCCAGTTCACTCACCGGAGGCAGCAGTTCCGCGCCTGGCGGGGCAATCGGCCGTTCTGGGCCGGCCTGTTCGTCTTGCTCGGCGGCTTTCCGATCATGTACTTCCCGTACGCCCGCATCAAGTTGGGCGCCCTGACGCTGGCGATGTCCACCACGGCGGGAGCCGGGTCGCTGATCATCGGCGTGCTTCTCGTCGTCCTGGGCATCAGCCTCTGGTTCCAGAAGCACGTACGGGTCTTCGCGGGCGTGGCGGCGATCCTGTTGGCGCTGGTGTCCATCCCCGTGTCCAACTTCGGGGGCTTCGTCGTGGGCTTCCTGCTCGCTCTGATCGGCGGAGCGCTTGCCGTCTCCTGGGCGCCGGGCACGGCCCCGCAGCCGGAGCCGCAGGCACCGGACGCACCGGGCGCGGCCGGCGACCCTGGGGCCGCACCGCTGTTCGGCAAGGGTCTGGACGGGGCGGGCGAGTCGAACGACCTGTCGGGAACGAGCCCTGCCAACGGGGCGAACGGGAGGCACAGTGCCGGCTGACGAGGTGACCCACGGGACCGATGTGGACGGGTCCCGCGCGAGAACCGGGCCCCGCCACGCGGCACCCAAGAAGCCGCTGTTCAGATTCCACATGCCGGCCGGCAAGGCGATAGCCACCGTGGCGATGCCGACGGCGGTGCTGATGGGCCTGGGCGTGACGTCCTCGCTCGCCCTCGCGGACAGTTCCGGCACGTCCAACAGCCAGAAGGCCGCGGAGTACAAGGACTGCGTCAAGGCGCTCGACGGCTCCGACGACGCATCGTCCTCGCCGTCGCCGTCGGCGAGCGAGTCCACCGGCACGGCGACGCCGACTCCCTCGGCATCCGCCGATACAGGCAAGGACACCAGCAAGGGCAAGACCAAGGACTCGGGCGGCACCTCTTCGTCGGATTCAGGTACCGACGACAAGGCCACGCCCAAGCCGACCGCGACCTCCGGCTCCTCCGACACGGGTTCCGGCTCGGGCTCCGGCAGTGGTGACACGCCCTCGCCCGCTCCGTCGGCCTCCCAGAGCAGCGGTGGCGGCCTGCTGGACACCATCGGTGACACGGTCGGAGACATCCTCACCGGCGGCGCGAAGGACTCCGGCACGACCGCGAGCCCGACGCCCTCCGCGTCCGAGTCGTCGTCCCCGGCTCCCTCGTCCTCGTCGGGCACGTCGTCCTCGTCCGGCTCCGCCGACAAGGGCAGCGCCACCGACACCGTCAAGGACACGGTCGACAAGGCCACCAAGACGGTCGGGGACACCGTGAAGGGCACCACCGACAAGGTGTCCAAGACGGCCCAGGACGCCACCAAGACGGTCGAGGACGCCACCAAGGGGGCCAAGGACGCGGCCGAGTCGGCCACACCCGACCCGTCCGCCAGTTCCAGCACGTCTCCGGACGACTGCCCGGCGGCCACCGACAAGGTCGCCGGCGTCGACAACAAGGTGTCGGTGGCGGACGACCCCTGGTACCTGGACGCCAGCTATCTGACGCTGAAGGGTGCCGACTACCAGGGCATCGTCGAGGTTCGGACGGCCAGCGGCGCCACGAAGAAGGTCCTCAAGTACGTCATCAACGACGGCACCGACATCGGCGACCTGCACCAGATGGTGAAGGACAAGCAGGCGGGCAAGACCTACCACGTGCAGAGCGCCAAGGGTCAGAAATCCACCATCACCGGCGGCAAGACCACGATGTACACCGAGAGCATCTCGGGCAACCTGCTGGGCCTGGTCCCCGTGAAGTTCAGCCCGGACAACCCGCCGCCGCTGAACATCCCGCTGATCTACATGACCAACGTCAAGGTGGTCCAGGCGGCCCAGTTCGGCGGCAACCTGACCATCCCCGGGATGCGTCAGTACACGACCGACTGAGCGGCCGCACAGACGGCGGTGAGGGCCGCGAGCAGTTCATGCAGACGCTCGGCTGGGGTTTCCCCGGCCGAGCGTTTCGCGTGGGCGCCGGGCGGACACCGAGCCGGCTCGGCGGCATTTCCTCGACGAGACCGAACCCGGACTGCCCTCTCAGGGCGCCCGGTTCAGGTGGGCGTCGAAACCTGCCGGGGTCGCGGCGCCGGAGAGGTAGCGCTCGAGCATCTCCCGCCGCAGCGCGAGTTGCTGTTCCTGGTGCGCGAGCTGGTCGCGGACCTGCCGCACGCGGGCGAGTAGTCCGGTGCAGTCGCCCTGGGGGTGCGCGGATCCGGCGCAAGGCAGGATCTGCCGGATGATCTCGGAGGACAACCCCGCGCGGTAGAGATCCTGGATGAAGGCGACCACGCGCACTGCCTGCTCGTCGTAGTCCCGGTATCCGTTGGCGCCTCGGCTTACGGGCAGCAGTCCTTGTTCCTCGTAGTAGCGAAGCGACCGCGTGCTGACGCCGGTGGCCTTGGCGAGTTCTCCGATGCGCACGCCGTCTCCTCGAGTGGACCAGGCTTGACATTCACGTCAATGTCAAAGTTTAGCGTTGCCATCATGAAGATCGCGAAGATGGAACCGACCAGGCAGGGCACCGCGCTGGTCACAGGCGCCACGACTGGCATCGGGGCGGCGATCGCCGAGCGGATGGCTCGGGAGGGCATGGACCTGGTACTGGTCGCTCGCGACGCCGCGCGGCTGGAAGCCGCAGCGAAACGGCTACGCGCCGACCACGGCGTGGAGGTGCTGGCCGTCCCGCTGGACCTGTCGCACGAGCAGGCTCCCGCGCAACTGGCCGAGCGGCTCGAGGATGCGCGCGTCGAGGTCGAGGTTCTGGTCAACAACGCCGGAGTCGCCCAGCTCGGGTCGGTCGCCGACGCGAATCCGGCACGGATGCGGGCACTGGTGGACGTGAACGCCAGAGCTGTGGCGGAACTGACCTCGTTGCTGCTGCCCGACATGCTCGCCCGTGGACACGGAGCGATCGTGAACATCGCCAGCACCGCCGCGTACGCACCGGCGCCGTACAACGCCGCGTACGGCGCTTCGAAGGCGTTCGTGCTCTCCTTCACCCGGGCCGTGTGGGAGGAGACGAAGAGGACCGGGGTGCGGGTGGTCGCGGTCAGCCCCGGACCGACCGAGACCCCGATGAACAGCCGCCCACTCCCCGGCAAGCGTCAGCCGGAGCAGGTGGCCGAAACCATGATGAAAGCCCTGCGAGGCCGTGGTCCCGCCGTCGTCGACGGTCGTCTCAACACCGTCCAGGCCTTCGTCTTCGGCCGCTTGCTGCCAACCCGGACGGCTGCCCGGATCAGCGGGCAGTTCTTCCGCAAGGCAGCCTCGGAAAGCTGACCTCAGCGGTCACTCCGGCTGCCGGGTGTGGGGACATGCGGGTCCGTCCAGCCGGAGCCGGCTGGCGGCGGCTTCGGCCAGGCGCTCACTCTGGACAGACGCCCAGTTCACTGCTTGAGCGATGCGACGAAGGGCGCCCAGGCGGCGCCGCTGATGACGATGGCAGGACCTTGGAGCACCTTGGAGTCTCGGACGGGGACCAGGCCGGGGATGTGGTCGGCGACTTCTAGGCAGTCGCCGCCGTCGCCGTTGCTGTAGCCGGACTTGCGCCAGAGAGCGGCGCCTGGGAAGTCGCTGGCTACCTCGACGCACTCCCCGCCGTCCCCATTGCTGTAACTACTCCTCAGCCAGAGCGCGTCACTCAAGTCGATCCGGTTGCTTGCCATTTCGGTAATCCTCTGCGGCGGCCTTGATCATGGCGAGGGACGTGTCTGGTGACAGCGCGACGGCCCTGAGCCGATCGTATGCCTTGCGGTACTGCTTCACGAGGGCCGGATCGTCGATGGTGTCTCCGCTGTAGGACGCCTCCGTATAGATCAACGGCGGGGCGTCCGAGAAGGTCATGATCATGATGGAGGCGGCCATCAGGGGATACGCGCCGCACCTCCGCGGAACGATTTGCGGAGTGATTCGGCGCCGGTCTGCCAGCTTCGCAATGCGGTCGAGCTGTGCGGTCATGTCCTGTGGCGACACGATTGGGTCCGAGAGCAACGACTCGTGCAGGATGGCCCAGTACTCAGGCATCGGGTTGTCGTTCTCAAGGAGACGGGCACGGTCGAGCCGGGCCTGTACCTTCTCCTCGACCCAATCGTCTGCGGCCGACGGGTGGGCGGACTGAACAAGCGCCCGTGCGTATGGAGCGCTTTGCAGCAGTCCGGGCAAAATGCTCGGAGACCACAACTCGATCGACTCGGCATGTTTCTCAGCTTCCAGGGCCTTCTCGAAGTACGCGGCATGTGGCCCCCGCCTGGCCCTCCGCACATCCTCGCAACGCCGCTCGAAGAACCCGTCAGTGCCCAGCACCCGATCCGCATGCCGGGCCAGATCGACCGGCATGCGTCGCTCCCCGCGCTCGATGTCGCTGAGGTACGTCTTGCCGTAGAAGCTGCCCTGGAGGAACGCCTCCAATGACAGCCCCGCCGCCTCCCGCTTCCACCGCAACTCCTTTCCGTAGAAGTCGGGGACGCTGATCGAACCGTCGATGTCCTTGCGTCGGACCATGCGCTCACCGCCATAACTCACTGTCCCGTTTCCACGGTTCACGTCGCGGACGCGAACCGTATTCCACGCTAGCGAGCTCGGCGACATTCTGTGAGGGATTAGTCACACACCGCACAGAAGGCTGATGCGCCCCATGTCTGACCGCTCCCCGACCGCATACGACGTCACCCTCTGCGTAGAGAACCTCCGCGCCGCCCTCGCTCTGCATGACATCACGCTGCCGTCCCTCCGCGCCGACCTGCCGAGCTTCGCGGGCGTATACGCACCACCGGCCGGCCTTGTCGCGCTCGGAAACTGCAACACGGCCACGGCCCACGCACTCGCCACCGCCCTGCGGAAGACGGCGGCCGAGCGATGACGTTCGAACTCAGCCTGCTCGCGACCCCGAAGGTCGTACCCGAACTGCGCCACCGCCTTCGCGCACTCGACTTCGAAGCCCGTCTATGCGTCACAGAGTTGCTCACAAACGTGATCGACCATCTCGGCGAGGGCACACCCGTGACCGTCCGCGTCACCGGCACGGACCTCGGCCATACCCGCATCGAGGTCACCGACCCGGACCCACGCGTGCTGCCCACCCTCCTCTCCGCCATCGAAACGGCCGAGTCCGGCCGCGGCCTGACGCTGGTCGACGCACTTGCCCAGCGCTGGGGTGTGGAGCAGGCGGCAGACCGCAAGACGGTCTGGTGCGAGCTGGCCGAACCGGCGCGGCAGCCAGTCACGCAGAACGAGAGAGTTGCTCGCGTACCCATGCGGGATCGGGATTGACGTGCGGCCGACCGTCGACGAAGACGGTCGGCACGGTCTCGTTACCCTCGTTGACCGCCCTCACGGCTGCAGCCCCGGCCGGGTTGCGCCAGATGTTGACCCAGTGCACCTGACGACTGCGATAGCCCAACCGCATGCGCATGCGCATGCGCAGACAGTACGCACAGCCCGGCCGCCAGAATACGACGGGCCGGCCGTCGGCTACGCTGCGCTTCCGCGGCTCCGACCGACCTCGGGAAGACGAGAGGCGAGTTCAGGGCGGCGATCAGCGCGAACGCCAGAAGTGGTGCTATGGCAGCGCCAGGTTCCCCCTTCAGGGCCAGCGCGGTCGCGATGACTGAGCCGCTGAGGACGATCAGCATCGGCAGGATCCAGGCGCGCATCACGAAGACGAAGACTACCGGGATCGAAAACCGGTCATCCGTGATCACACATCGCCCCCCCGTCAACCGTCCGCGCACACAGAAAAGACACAGGTAGGCCTACGGACGAGTAACCCTGTCGACACACCGCCCTGCCGAAGGGATCACGCCATCAGCTCGTCGCATAAAAGTGAACACCTGTGCGGGCCTTTCTGTGTGTGGCTAAAGTGGCGCGGCGCACCGGCGGAGCCTGACCATTCCGCGCTCGCGCACATCACTCAGCGACCCGGGGGAACGCCGTCGCTCACGGGGAGGAGGTGCATCGCCATGCCGTCGTGGCAGGCGTCCGCACACACCGAGCCAGGCAAGACCGCGCTGTCCTGAGACACCCTCAGGAACGCATCGCTTCTCCCTGCTCTTCGGACGCCCCCCATGGTCCGCACCCCTTGGAACGAAGAAAGGGATGGCTCCTTGCAGCCCAGACCATGGTTCCGCCTGCCCGCGTCACGAAGATCGGGCACGTTCACCTCTGCCGTCACCTCCGTCGCCGCCCTGGCCGTGGTGGCCGGCCTGGCGGTGCAGCCCGGTTCGGTCCGGCCGAACATCGAGCCGGTCTCCGACTGGCACCCGTGGTATCAGGACACAGCCGCCGAGCAGCTGCGCCAGGACCAGTGCCTGATGGCCGACGTGCTACGTCTGGGTGGACCGTTGATGGCAGCGACCGCGAAGGACGGCCTCAACCAGCCCCCGGACAAGCTCCACGTGCTGGCGAACAGACAGTTTTGGGAGCAGACACCGCTCTCCGTCGCCTTCAACAAGGACCAAGACGCGGCGTACAAGGAGCTTGATGATCTGTCGGCTCTGCGGGACGCGTGGCAGAAACCCCTCGATGGACTCGAGGCACCCGGCAATATGGGCCGTACTGAGTTTTACTGGCCTCCCGATGGCGGCGACGACGGCCCGAGCTTCTACGGCCAGACTGGACTGACCAAGTGGGTGTCCGACCGGTTCTGGAAGAACGATTCCGACTTCTACGAGGACGCCACCCCGAAGGCCGATGAGAAGACTCTCAAGGCCGTCGACGACATCGGAAAGCCGCTGTACGGCAAGGATCCCGACCCGCCCGGGCCGGATTGGGACCGGTTCCTCGCAGAGCAGAGCGCCTTCGAGTGGATGCACGGCAACGCGGGTGCCGACGACGCCCGCATCTTCCTCTCCTCCGGCGGCTTCCCGCGCACCGCTCCGCAGCCGGGCACGCCGGAGTACCGCATCGCCGTCGAGGACGTGAAGGCGCGGTTCGCGAGCTGCGGCTGGACTGACCCGCTCGACCCGGACCAGGTGCTGGGTGACATCACGTCCACCGCGGCGGACGAGTGGCAGCAGGAAATATCCTCTCAGGCCGCCCAGCGCAACCAGATCATCGACGCGAACAAGGACGCCACCGACGCCCTCGCCAAGGGCGCCAAGGCATTGGGCGACATGCTGGGCCACTCCTGGGTCGCCGATCACCTCACGCGCTGGCAGGACTACTGGAGCGCCGGCGGCATCGGCTGGATCGGTGACGGCCAGCTGGAGATCCAGGTGCCGGCGGCCAAGGGCAAGTGCCTGGACGTGCAGGGATCAGGGACGGCCAACGGCACCCCGGTCCAGATCTACACCTGCAATGGCAGCAGCGCCCAGAGGTGGCAGCTGTGGGGGCCCAACAAACTGCGCAACGTCAACGCGGGCAAGTGCCTGGAGGTGCTCAACGGCGACAAGGCCAACGGCACGAAGATCCAGATCCGGGACTGCAAAGACAGCACGGCGCAGCAATGGAGGTTCGACGTCCGGGCCCCGGGCGAGCTGCGCAATGCCGCCACGGACAAGTGTCTGAACCTGGCGGCGTTCGACAACGGCAAGGACGCCCAGCTCTACACGTGCAACAACTCCGACGCGCAGAAGCTGCGCATCGTGCCCAAGGACCACAACGGGGACGACAAGCTGGACTACCCGGACAAGGCCCAGTTCGACAAGGCCAAGGCTGGCATCCCCGCCGCTCAGGCGGACGCGAAGAAGCAACTCGCCGTCCTCAAGTCGCAGCTGACCGCCGCGCAGAAGGCCACGACAATCTCGGACGCGGCTATCCAGGCCGCCTACGGCATCGCCGACACCAACGGTGCGCCGCGGGGCCGGGGCCTGCTGGTGGGCCTGCAGAAGGACCAGGTCACCAAGGGTGCTGCTGCCGCGCTGACGGCACTGGAAAAGGCCGGCGAGACCGCCGAGGCCGCCACCCGCGCCTCGGCCGGGGACAGCGCCACCATCGCACAGCGCGCCCTCGCCCAAGCCGCTCAGTCGAAGGCGGAGTTCCGCAAGAAGGCCGCAGAGACCGCGGAGTTGCAGGCCAAGGCCGCAGCCGACGCGGCCAAGATCCACCGCGACAACGCCAAGAAGGACAAGGAGACGGCGGAGGCCAAGCTCGCCGACACCCTGAAGGCCGAGGGCGACGCCAAGGCGGCAGCCGCCGACGCGCACGCCAAGCGGCTGGCCGCCGAGGCTGAGGAGAAGACGGCCAAGGCGGAGAAGGAAAACGCTGCCGCCAAGCAGGCCGAGGCCGCCCAGCACAGGAAGAACGCCGAGTCGGAGGCGACGAAGGCGAAGGACGCCAAGGACAGGGCCGAGGCGGCCGAGAAGACCGCCGAGAGCAAGCGTGACGACGCGGTCGAGGCCAAGGACCACGCCAAGGCCATGCGGGACGACGCCTGGGACGCCAAGCAGAAGGCGGACGCGGCCCGCGCGAAGGCCGACGCCAAGGACGCCTACGCCGACTCCCTGGACTCCGGGGACGCCGCCGACGCCGCCCGCGCAGCCGCGAACAATGCGGACAAGGCTGCCGATGACGCCGAAGCCGCTGCCGGCAAGGCTCGTTCGGAAGCGGACGCGGCGACCCAGGCGGCGGCCGACGCCGACGCGGCAGCGACTCGTGCGGAAGCGGCGGCCAAGCGGGCTCGTTCCGACGCGGACGCCGCGCAAGCAGCCAAGTTGAGGGCTGACGCGGCGGTTAAGACCGCCACCAGCGCCGCCGCGGACGCCATCAAGGCCTCCCAGGACGCATCAGCCGAGGCGAAGACGGCAGTCAAACTCGCCGACGAGGCCGAGCAGCACGCCAAGGACGCCAAGACCCAGGCCGACGCGGCGAACGCAGAGGCCGGCAAGGCACTGGCCGCCGCGGCGAAGGCCGCCGGGTTCGCCCACGTCACCGCCCAGGCCGCCGTGGACGCCGGCAAGGCAGCGGAGCAGGTCGCCAACCCGGCCAACGACGCGATCCAGCTCGGTTCCGCCTACGTCGACACCGACTCCGCCGCCGGCCTGGTCGTACTGACCGGGCAGGCCTCGAAGTCCATCGCCGACCAGCAGCAGGCCGTCGCCGACGCGCACGCCAAGAACGCCGCCGCCGAGGCCCAGGCGGCCAAGAACCTCGCCGACCAGGCCAAGGGCGATGCCAAGGAGGCCTACCAGCACGCGGCGAACGCCGCCCAGTACGCGGCCGACGCCCGCGGCTACTCCAAGGAGGCCCTCGGCTACGCGGCCGACGCCGCCAAGGCAGCCTCAGCAGCCGCCGCCTCCCTGGCCCGCACCGTCG
Source organism: Streptomyces sp. NPDC001348 (assembly GCF_053597535.1). NCBI lineage: Bacteria > Bacillati > Actinomycetota > Actinomycetes > Kitasatosporales > Streptomycetaceae > Streptomyces > Streptomyces sp. NPDC001348. Next base: position 157,324 of record NZ_JBSFIK010000014.1, read on the forward strand.
ACTACGACCAGCAGGCCACCGAGGACGCCGCAGCCGCCGACAAGGCCGCCGGCAACGCCGAGGGCTACGCCAAGGACGCCCGCGACTCCGCCGACGCCGCCGAACTAGACGCCGAAGCCGCCCGCTCCGCCGCCGCCCAGGCCGAACAGGACGCCAAGGACGCCCGCGCGGCCGCCGACCGCGCCGACGCCGCCGCGACCGAAGCCGAACAGGCCGCCAAGGACGCCGACAAGTACGCCAAGGACGCCCAGGAAGCGGCCGAACAGGCCGAGAAGGAGGAAGCCAACAAGCAGGCATCCCAGGGGGCCGGTACGGGCATTCCCGGTGTGTTCGCCGTCCCAGACGAGTCCACCGTCAAGATCGTCAGCAGTAAGCAGATCGGCACCTGCCCACCGATGCCGGAAGCGGCCTTCCAGGGCTGCAACGCGATGTACGACCTGGTCGTCACCTACGAGGCCGACTTCTACCTGTGCACCGACGACCAGGCCCAGGCCACGGCCGACGGGTGCCCGAAGTCCGCGTGGCAGTTCCTACAGCGAGCGACGCTGAAGAACATCAAGATCGACGGCTGGACACACCAGTTCTCCGGCAAGGACATAGTCCGCGCCGGATGGCAGAGCCTCTTCGGCGATGTGGCCGGATCGATCCTGTTCTCCTTCTTCGCCGAAGACCTGATGGACTGCTGGCACGGCGACAAAACCGCCTGCGTCTGGAGCCTCGCCACATATGTCCCGGTCGAAGGCCTGCTCGACTCGATAGCGCGTGCCGTCAAGGCTGTCGACGCTGCTGCCAAGACCGGCATCGGCTTCACCGACGCGTGGAAGGCCCTCCGTGCACTCCACCTTTCCGACGAAGCCATCGCTGGAATTGGTGCCAAGGCGATCGAGGCTCTCGGCAAGGCACGGAAGTGGTGCACCAGTAACAGCTTCCCTGGCACCACACAAGTGCTGATGGCCGACGGAACGACTAAGGAGATCAAGGATATTAGGATCGGTGATGCCGTTATCGCCACCGATCCTGAAAGCGGCCGCACCGAAACCCACACCGTCTCCCGCACCATCTACACACCGGACGACACGGACTTCGCCGACATCACGATCGACGTCAGGCATGCACGGATCACCGCCACCCAGCACCACCCGTTCTGGTCGCCCAGCGCTCATCGCTGGATAGACGGAGGCGATCTCCGGCCCGGGCAAACACTGCGTACCAGCAGTGGTGCGACCGTCACCGTGCTCCGCGTCCACCGCTTCCATCGGTTCCACGCCGCGTACAATCTCACGGTCGACAGGCTCCACACCTATTATGTGCTGGCCGGAACGACATCGGTTCTGGTGCACAACACAAACGGGTGCCCGACCGGAACCATGGTGCTCGGGATTGGCGACTACTCAGAAGCACTGGCCAAGGAAATCCAGGGTGGCTACACCTTCAATGGCGACGCCTTCCGGGAAGTGGTCGGCAGGGCCAACGGGAAGCCGATCGCCCTGTGGATGACCGAGGTCTCGAACGTCCTGCGCAACAACGGTAAGGTCGCAGTCAGCCTGAGGGGTTTCGATGGGGATTCGCCGGCTGAGCAATACGAACTTGCCTATAAGGCCTGGAGATCGGGCGACTGGGCGGCTACTCAGTGGGAAATGGGTCAGATAGGTCTCCAAATACAGATGGGGAACTTCGAATGGCGCAATATCACTTTCTACAGTAAAGAGGGTAAAGTCGTGCACATCCCCGAACCGAACTGGGACGTACTGAATGGTGGGAAATGAGTTGACGTCAGAGGTCGCCGGTTCCGAGGTGTTCCGATCGGACAGGTACTTCAAGGTCTGGCAGTACGCCGTCGGTCATCGCCGGTTGCTCCTCCGCAGCAGCCGGGACAGGCCACCGGACACCCGGATCGACATCCACTTCGCCAACGTCGACCTCATGCTGCTTCGTCCCAGCTACGACGGCTTGGTCATCCGCCGGGCCGACGACGAGCAATGCGAGAAGGTCGGCCTCGACTACGGGGTGGAAGTCAGCCCTGGGCGTCTGTTCGTGCTCAGCGGTGATCTGAGGAGCTTCGTCGTCTCGGCGCCTCCACAGTGGCACGAGGACGAGGGCGCGATGGACGATCCGTCATGGTTTGGCCAGATGCGGGGAACGCGTTGACTCGCTCTTTCGTGAGGGTCCGCCGACGGAGTCGGCGGACCCTTCCGCTTCCACGCGCGGGAAGGGCGGGGAAGTGTAGCTTCCGGTTGATCGTGATGACCTCTTCAGCATTCACTCTCCGCCGTGGGCCTGGGGCCAAGCGTCGATGATCGCTGCGGGGACCCGTCCGCGGGTAGGTAGGGCGTAGCCGTTGGCTCGGGCCCACTCAGCAGCGGAGCGAGCAGGCGCACTGGTTCATCGCCGACCCTTCATCGGACTGGTTCCACCAGGTCGCCTGGGACCTCGCCGGGGCCGTCCTGCGACCGGGCCGACAGAACATCGCGGTCCTCGCCGCCACGGACACCGACCCAGGGGCGTCCTCCGACGTCGGCGGCTCTGCGGCTCCGGGGGGACAGAAGATGAGACGCATGGGCCCTCCGGGCGCCTGGGGCGGCAGTGGTGCACTTCGGATGACCGCTCTCTTCGACGGCCTGGACGGGCTGGACCTCGACGCGCACACGCGCCGCTGGTCGGCGCCTGAGGTGGCGCGCGCCGACGGGTCGGTGAATCACTGGATCGCCGCGGCGCAGATGTTCGCCGCTCGCATCAAGGAGGACCCGGCCCGGTTGACGGACGAGCAGTGGCGCGCGGTCGGCGAGGCATGGCCGGCCCTGCTGGCCGCTGCCGAGGGAGCGACTGGTGCGCAGCACAACGAATGGCTGCAGCGCGACCTCTAGCTCAGGGCTTCCCTGCTCAAGGTGATGGGAGCGAGGAGTGACGTCTCGCTGCTCGATCCACGGCCCCTGCTCGACCGGGCTCTCGACGCCATGCCGATGGACCGGGACACGGCCGCCGCACTGGCTCCTCGGTGGCGTGAGCTGGAGCGCTCGCAGATCCGCCCCCTGCGGATGATCCGCCGACTGCTCAACCCCGGACGCACCCTGGCGCATCTGCTTCAAGGGCACCGCCGGTGGGACGAGTTCGAGGCGGGGCAGCAGATTGCCGATGACCTGCCATAGTCCTCGCGGCAAGAGCTGAGGGTGCCCCCTGTTTCAGCAGGGGGCACCCTCAGCGCCGTACCAAACCGTCGGGCCGAGCCGTCAGCGCCCGTCCCCGCCCATGTGGTGCACCCGAACCATGTTCGTCGTCCCCGGCACCCCGGGAGGCGAACCAGCCGTGATGATCATGATGTCGCCCTGGTTGAAGCGGCCCAGCTTGGCCAGCTCCGCGTCGACCATGTCCACCATCTCGTCCGTGCTGTTGACGAACGGGACGACGTGCGACTCCACGCCCCAGCTGAGGGACAGCTGGTTGCGGGTGCCCTCGTCGGTGGTGAAGGCGAGGATCGGCTGGGCGGCGCGGTAGCGGGAGAGGCGGCGGGCGGTGTCGCCGGACTTGGTGAAGGCGATCAGGCCCCGGCCGCCGAGGAAGTCGGCGATCTCGCAGGCCGCGCGGGCCACCGAACCGCCCTGGGTGCGCGGCTTCTTGCCCGGGACCAGCGGCTGCAGGCCCTTGGAGAGAAGTTCCTGCTCGGCCGCTACGACGATCTTCGACATCGTCTTGACGGTCTCGATCGGGTACGCGCCCACGCTCGACTCGGCCGACAGCATGACCGCGTCGGCGCCGTCCAGGATCGCGTTGGCCACGTCGGAGGCCTCGGCGCGGGTCGGGCGGGAGTTGGTGATCATCGACTCCATCATCTGGGTCGCCACGATCACCGGCTTGGCGTTGCGCCGGCACAGCTCGATGAGGCGCTTCTGCACCATGGGGACCTTCTCGAGCGGGTATTCGACGGCGAGGTCGCCACGGGCGACCATCACACCGTCGAACGCCATCACGACGTCCTCCATGTTGTCCACCGCCTGCGGCTTCTCCACCTTGGCGATGACCGGGACGCGGCGGCCCTCCTCGTCCATGACCTTGTGGACGTCCTGGACGTCGCGAGCGTCCCGCACGAAGGACAGCGCGACCAGGTCGCAGCCCATGCGCAGCGCGAACCGCAGGTCCTCGATGTCCTTCTCGCTCAGCGCGGGCACGTTGACGGCCGCGCCGGGCAGGTTGATGCCCTTGTGGTCGGAGACCACGCCGCCCTCGATGACGATCGTCCGTACCCGGTGGCCCTCGACGTCCACGACCTTCAGCTCGACGTTGCCGTCGTTGATCAGGATCTGGTCGCCGCGGTCGACGTCACCGGGCAGGCCCTTGTACGTCGTACCGCAGATGTGCTTGTCGCCCGGGACGTCCTCGGTGGTGATGACGAACTCGTCACCCCGCTCGAGCTCGACCGGACCCTCGGCGAAGGTCTCCAGACGGATCTTCGGGCCCTGCAGGTCGGCGAGGACACCGATGGCCCGGCCGGTCTCCTTGGAAGCGGCCCGGACGCGGTCGTACCGCGCCTGGTGCTCGGCGTGCGTGCCGTGGCTGAAGTTGAACCGGGCAACGTTCATGCCGGCCTCGATCATCGAGACGAGCATGTCGTGGGAGTCGACCGTGGGGCCGAGAGTACAGACGATTTTCGAACGGCGCATGGGGCGATCCTATCGGTTTGTTTCGCTACGGAATATTCCGTCTGGTGGAAGAGACAAATGAGTTGGATGCTGCTCAGTTGTTCAGCTCGGTTGTTCAGCTCAGTTGTTCTTTCTGACCAGTGCGTAGGTCTGCGTCGCGATCTCCAGTTCCTCGTCCGTCGGCACCACGGCCACCGCCACCCGGGCCTGCGCGGGCGAGATCAGCCGCGGCTCGTCGCTGCGTACGGCGTTCAGCTCGCCGTCCACGGCCAGGCCCAGCCCCTCCAGGCCTGCGACCGCGGCCTCGCGCACCGGAGCGGCGTTTTCACCGACCCCCGCGGTAAAGGCGATTGCGTCCACCCGGCCGAGAACCGCGTAATAGGCGCCGATGTACTTCTTCAAACGGTGAATGTAGATGTCGAAGGCGAGCCGTGCCTCTTGGTCGCCCTCGTCGATCCGGCGGCGGATCTCCCGCATGTCATTGTCCCCGCACAGACCGAACAGCCCGCTCCTCTTGTTGAGAAGAGTGTCGATCTCGTCCATGGACATTCCGCCAACGCGCGCCAAATGGAAGATGACCGCCGGATCCACATCACCGGATCGCGTACCCATCACGAGACCCTCCAAGGGCGTCAGTCCCATGGAGGTGTCCACGCACCGGCCCTTCTCGACCGCCGAGGCCGAAGCGCCGTTGCCCAGGTGCAGCACGATCACGTTGACCTCGGACGGGTCCTTGCCCAGCAGTCGCGCGGTCGCCCGGGAGACGTACGCGTGCGAGGTGCCGTGGAAGCCGTACCGCCGGATACGGTGCCGGTCCGCGACCTTCGGGTCGATCGCGTAACGGGCCGCGGACTCCGGCATGGTGGTGTGGAACGCGGTGTCGAACACGGCGACCTGCGGCAGGTCCGGCCGCAGCGTCATGGCCGTGCGGAGGCCGGTGAGGTTGGCCGGGTTGTGCAGCGGTGCGACGGGGATCAGCCGCTCGATCTCGGTGAGTACGGCGTCGTCGACGACGGTGGGCTCGGTGAAGAACATCCCGCCGTGCACCACCCGGTGCCCGATCGCGGCGAGTTCGGGGGAGTCCAGGCCCAGACCGTCCCTGCTCAGCTCCTCGGCGACCGCCTTGAGGGCGGCGTCGTGGTCGGCGATCGGACCGTCGTGTTCACGGGTGTCGCCGGTCGTGACGCAGGTGTGCTTGAGCCGCGAGGTCTGCTCGCCGATGCGCTCCACCAGACCCACCGCCAGCCGGCTGCTGTCCCGCATGTCCAGGAGTTGGTACTTCAGCGAGGACGAGCCTGAGTTGAGGACGAGGACACGGGTGGGAGAGGTCACTGCTCGGACGCCTTCTCGCTGGAGTTCTGGGCCTGGATCGCCGTGATGGCGACGGTGTTGACGATGTCCTGGACGAGCGCGCCGCGGGACAGGTCGTTGACCGGCTTGCGCAGGCCCTGCAGGACCGGGCCGACGGCGATCGCGCCGGCCGAGCGCTGCACGGCCTTGTAGGTGTTGTTGCCGGTGTTGAGGTCCGGGAAGATCAGCACGCTGGCCTGCCCCGCGACCTCGGAGCCCGGCAGCTTGGTGGCCGCGACGCTCGGCTCCACGGCGGCGTCGTACTGGATCGGGCCCTCGATCTTCAGGTCGGGCCGGCGTGCGCGGGCCAGTTCGGTCGCCTCGCGCACCTTGTCGACGTCGGCGCCCGTACCGGAGGTGCCGGTCGAGTACGACAGCATCGCGATCCGCGGTTCCACCCCGAACTGCTGTGCGGTGGCGGCCGACTGGATGGCGATGTCGGCCAGCTGCTCGGCGTTCGGGTCGGGGTTGACCGCGCAGTCGCCGTAGACCAGCACCTTGTCGGCGAGGCACATGAAGAACACGGACGAGACGATCGACGACTCGGGCTTGGTCTTGATGATCTCGAAGGCGGGCCGGATGGTGGCCGCCGTCGAGTGCACGGACCCCGACACCATGCCGTCGGCGAGCCCCTTCTGCACCATCAGCGTGCCGAAGTAGTTGACGTCGGAGACGACGTCGTACGCCAGCTCCACCGTCACACCCCGGTGGGCCCGCAGCAGGGCGTAGTCCTCGGCGAAGGCGTCGCGCAGTTCGGAGACGGACGGGTCGATCACCTGGCTGTCGCCGAGGTCGACGCCGAGGTCGGCGGCCTTCTTGCGGATCTGCTCGACCGGTCCGAGCAGCGTCAGGTCGCACACGCCCCGGCGCAGCAGCACCTCGGCCGCGTGCAGCACCCGCTCCTCGGTGCCCTCCGGCAGCACGACCCGCCGCTTCTCGGCGCGGGCCTGCTCCAGCAGCTTGTGCTCGAACATCATCGGGGTGAGCCGGTCGCTGCTCGGCGTGGAGACGCGTCGGGCCAGGTCGGCGGTGTCGGCGTACCGCTCGAACAGGCCGAGCGCCCGCTCCGCCTTGCGCGGGGTGGCCGCGTTCAGCTTGCCCTCCAGGGAGAACAGCTGCTCGGCGGTGGGGAAGCTGGTGCCGGACACGGACAGCACCGGGGTGCCGGGAGCGAGCCGGGCGGCCAGCGTCAGGATCTCCTCGCTCGGCACCTCGTTCAGGGTGAGCAGCACCCCGGCTATCGGCGGGGTGCCGGCGCTGTGCGCGGCCAGCGCGCCGACGACCAGATCGGCCCGGTCGCCCGGGGTGACCACCATGCAGCCCGGGGTGAGGGCGGCGAGGAAGTTCGGCAGCATCGCGCCGCCGAAGACGAACCCCAGCGCGTCCCGCGCCAGCCCCGAGTCGTCTCCGAGCAGCACCTTGGCGCCGAGGGCCTGGCCGATCTGGGAGACCGTCGGGGCGGACAGGGCGGGCTCGTCCGGGATCACGTAGCAGGGCACCGGCAGCCGGGTGCCGATCCGCTCGGCGATCTCGTCCCGGTCCTCGCGCGCCACCCGGTTGGCGACCATGGCCAGCACGTCGCAGCCCAGCCCGTCGTAGGCCCGGTAGGCGTTGCGCGTCTCGGCGAGCACCGACTCGGCGGTCTGGCTGCGCCCGCCCACCACCGGGATCACGGACGCGCCGAACTCGTTCGCCAGCCGGGCGTTCAGGGACAGCTCGTCCGGGAGCTGGGTGGCGGCGTAATCGGTGCCGAGGACGAGGACGACGTCGTAGTCCCGGGCGACCAGGTGGAAGCGGTCCACCAGCGCGGACACCAGCTCGTCGGTGCCCTGCTCGGCCTGGAGGGCGGACGCCTCCTGGTAGTCCATGCCGTACACGGTCGCCGGGTCCTGGGACAGCCGGTAGCGGGCACGCAGCAGCTCGAACAGACGGTCGGGCCCGTCGTGGACCAGGGGACGGAAGACGCCGACCCGGTCGACCTGCCGGGTCAGCAGCTCCATGACCCCCAGCTCGACGACCTGGCGGCCGTCGCCGCGGTCGATCCCGGTCACGTACACGCTGCGGGTCACGTGCGCTCTCCTCTGCCGTCTCGCTGTCGTCTCGTCCGTCGCATGGCCGGAAAAATCGCCCACCGGGGTGAGCGGAACCCTCTTGACGGTACCCCTGCGGCTGGGTAAGGCGCCCGGCAGTGCCGGGGGCCGCTGGGGGAGGACGGGCGCCGCGGCGCCTGTGGGGACATGAAACAATCGGACTGGCTCACCGGTACCCACAGCGAGCAGGAGACACAGCACGATGCGCATCGGAGTTCTCACCGCAGGCGGCGACTGCCCCGGCCTGAACGCCGTGATCCGGTCGGTCGTGCACCGGGCGGTCGCTCACTACGGCGACGAGGTGATCGGGTTCGAGGACGGGTACCGGGGGCTGCTCGACCGCCACTACCGCACCCTCGACCTGGACGACGTGAGCGGCATCCTGGCCCGCGGCGGCACCATCCTCGGTTCCTCCCGGCTGCAGCGCGACCGGCTGCGCGAGGCCTGCGAGCGGGCCACCGACATGGTCGAGGAGTTCGGGATCGACGCGCTCATCCCGATCGGCGGCGAGGGCACGCTGACCGCGGCGCGCATGCTGTCCGACGCGGGCCTGCCGGTCGTCGGCGTCCCGAAGACGATCGACAACGACATCTCCTCCACCGACCGCACCTTCGGATTCGACACGGCGGTCGGTGTCGCCACCGAGGCGATGGACCGCCTCAAGACCACCGCCGAGTCCCACCAGCGGGTGATGGTGGTCGAGGTCATGGGCCGCCACGCCGGCTGGATCGCCCTGGAGTCCGGCATGGCCGCCGGCGCCCACGGCATCTGCCTGCCCGAGCGGCCCTTCGACCCTGCCGACCTGGCCAAGATGGTCGAGGAGCGGTTCGACCGCGGCAAGAAGTTCGCGGTCGTCTGCGTCGCCGAGGGCGCGCACCCGGCCGAGGGCACCATGGACTACACCAAGGGTGAGATCGACCAGTTCGGCCACGAGCGCTTCCAGGGCATCGGCACCGCCCTGGCGTACGAGCTGGAGCGCCGGCTCGGCAAGGAGGCCAAGCCGGTCATCCTCGGCCACGTCCAGCGCGGCGGCGTACCGACCGCGTACGACCGCGTCCTCGCGACCCGCTTCGGCTGGCACGCCGTGGAGGCCGCGCACCGCGGTGAGTTCGGGCGGATGACGGCCCTGCGCGGAACGGACATCGTGATGGTCCCGCTGGCGGAGGCGGTGACGGAGCTGAAGACGGTGCCGAAGGACCGGATGGACGAGGCGGAGTCCGTCTTCTAGGGCTCCACCGGTTTTCTACGGGTCCTGGGGGCTGTCCTCCACCCTCGACCAGAAGTGCTCCACGATCCGGTCCAGGAAGTCACGCCCGTCGCCGCCCTGCCGCTGGTACTCCTGGTGCAGCCCGTGCAGCGCCGCCCCCAGCAGGCGCCGGTCCAGCGGCACGATGCGGCTCACCGGCCGGACGCAGGCCTGCCAGCGCGTGGTCACCGCCCTGCGCAGCAGGTCGGCCAGCTTCCCGGCGCGGCCGGTGACGCTGATGAAGTCGGCCAGGGACAACTCGAGCAGGCCGGCCAGGGCGGCGGACTGCCGGTCGGTGCCGCGCCACGCGTCGTGCTCCTCCATGTGCAGGTAGGCGAGGAGTTCCAGCCCGACGGTGCCCGCGACGTCCTCCGGTGCGAGGCCCCGGGCGATCCGGTGCTCCCGCAACGTCCGCGGGCGGCCGGCGAGATCACCCGGCGAACACCACAGCACCGCCGCGAGCGCGGTGAGCTCGGGACCGCTCGGCGAGGCGAGCCCGCGCTCCCAGGCCATGACGAGATCCGGGGTGACATGGGGCAGCCCGAACGAGGCGCGCATGCCGTAGGCGACATGCTCCGGCCCCATGCCGAGGGCGGCACGGAGTCTTCGGGCGGCGGGGGCGTCGAAAGGCGGGCCTGGCTGTACCGGTCGGGCTGGGAGCGGTCGGCGCACGCGGCTCAAACTAGGGGGTGAGCCGCAGGATGGCTACGTTCTGTTCGGCCAGTATTACTTACCGTAGGAAGGTGCGGTTCCGGCCTGGTGCCCAGGTGGCTGGAACGGATCCTTCCGGGACGGGCGCTCACTCGAAGGGCAAGGTGAGGGGGCATATGCCCGTGCGACTTCGCGGACGGCCCCCCGGCAGCCCCGGTCGACCTCGCGGCGCGCCACCCGCGGGCCTCACCGGCGGCGCAAACCGTACTGTCCGAACAGTGGCAAGAGCGGTGCTCCGGTCAGATCAACGCGTCTGCGGCGGACCGGGCGGCCGCAGCCTCGGGAGCGGCCCCCGCCCGCCGATCTGACGGGGCGGCAGCGTGGCGCTCGCCCTCGGCACCGGTCCCTGGACCGTCTCCCTACCGCCCTCGGGTCTGCTTCCCGACGACCGGCCCGTAGAAGGTCCCGCCCCGGAAGTCGAAGTGGTCGCCCCCGTATGTCCCTTGGGGTTCCTCCTCGGAGCCGGTGGAGGAACCACGCCCCCGCGGCCGGTACTTCCGCAGTACCGACACCGCCACCGAAGCCGCCTGCCTGGCGGCCCGTCCCTGCGAGCCCCCGGCGTCCGCCTCGGACTTGCGCGCGTCGGCCCGGTCACTGATGCCCCGGATGACGAGCGCGTCCACCTGCCCGCTCAGATGCGCCGCCTGCGCCACCCCGGAGCCCTCCATCTCGATCGCGGCGGCGTCGTTGTAGTACTGCCGGAGGTACCGGGCGATCTCCGCGTCGGCATCCGCCAGGACGATGTCACCAGTGGCGATCGGCTTGAAGTGCGCCCGTACACCGGTCATGTCCCGCACCGCCGAACGGGCCGCCTGGACCAGCGCGTGCGAGCCGAACCAGGCCTCGGGGCGGACGAGTGGTCCCTCGGCGGTCACCTTGGCCCCGTGGACGCCGTACACCTTCGTGCCGACGACGACGTCACCGATGCCGATGTCGTCCTTGAGGCTGCCCGCGACCCCGACGAAGAGGACGGCCTGCGGTTGCAGCCAGTCGATCAGCGAAGCCGTGAGCGCCGCCGTGGCCGTCGCTCCCTCGATGAGCTCGCCGAGGGCCACCTGCCAGGGGGTGCCGGGCAGCCGTCCCAGAGTGAGCCTCGTCCCGCCGGGGTGGACGATCTCCTGGCGCTCCTCGATGTGATCAAGAACGGCCTCGCACTCCGCAGCGAGCGCGGTCAGGACGAGAACGCTGGGCGATGATTCCGGCACACTCTTAAGGTACTGCCGGGGGAAGGGGTTCGGGTGCCGGAACGAGACGTCACCGTCGGGCAGTTGCTGCTCGCCGAGTACCAGAGCGTCAAGGACGAGCAGAAGACGCGGATCGGGTTCCGGGACAACCTCCTCTACGTCACGCTCACCGTCGTCGCCGCCGTGATCGCGGCCGCCGCCCAGGCCAAGCGGACGGAGATGCTGCTGGCGCTGCCGCCGGTGTGCGTGGTCCTGGGGTGGACGTACCTGGTCAACGACCAGAAGATCTCCGCGATCGGCGCCTATGTGAGGGGGGATCTGGGGCCCCGGCTGGCCGCCGTCGCCGGTGCGGAGGAGACGGCCGTCTTCCAGTGGGAGGTCGCCCACCGCGCCGACGCCCGCCGCTCCTCCCGCAAGGCCGTGCAGTGCGTCGTCGACCTGCTCGCCTTCTGCGTGGTGCCGCTCGCCGCGCTCGTCGTGTACTGGGCGGGCGGCGGAACCTCGCCGGGGCTGGTCGTCCTGTCGGTGGGCGAGGCGCTCGCGGCCGTGGGGCTGGGAGCGTACATCGTGCTGCACGCCGTGCCGTTCGGGACGGGGAGCGGTGCGGGTGAGTGATCACATCGGCTTCCGGGGCGGGGAGTTCACGGGGCAGGTCATCGGGAAGGCGGAGTACCTGCAGCAGGCGCCCGCGCCCACGGCGCGCGGACCGGCTCCGCGCCGCCGACCCCTGCACCCGCGCCGACGCCCCGGCCGAAGCCGCCGCCCGCGCCCGGGCCGGGGCCCTCACCGCCCGGCCGTCCCCCGTACCCACCGGTACACCAGCTCCGGCCTCCCCACCTGCCCGTACACCGGCTTCCGCTCCGCCCGATCCCCCTCCACCAGGTGTTCCAGGTACCGGCGGGCGGTGATCCGGGAAATGCCCACCGCCTCCGCGACCCCCGCCGCCGTGAGCCCCTCAGGAACCTCCCGCAGGGCCTCCGTCACGCGTTCCAGCGTCGGCCCGCTCAGGCCCTTGGGAAGCGCCGCCGGCCCGGGGGCGCGCAGTGCCGCCAGTGCGCGGTCCACCTCGTCCTGGCCGCTCGCCTCGCCCACCGCCGCGTGGAACTCGGCGTACCGGACCAGCCGGTCACGCAGCGTGGCGAAGGTGAAGGGCTTCAGGACGTACTGGACCACCCCCAGTGACACCCCCTCCCGCACCACCGTCAGATCCCGGGCCGACGTCACCGCGATCACGTCCGCGTGATGCCCCGCCGCCCGCAGCGACCGGGCCAGCTGCAGCCCGTGGACGTCCGGCAGATGCAGATCGAGCAGCAGCAGGTCCACCGGCGTACGGTCCAGCAGCCGCCGTGCCTCGGCCCCGGTGTGCGCCTTGCCCACGGCCGTGAAACCGGGCACCCGGCCGACGTACATGACGTGCGCGTCCGCCGCTACGGGATCGTCCTCCACCACCAGCACGCGGATGCGCTGCTCGTTCGTCATACGTCGCCTCCAGACACCGCGGACGGCCCGACCGCCGTACGCAACGGCAGCCGGACCCGGAACTCGGCCCCACCGCCGTCGGCCTCCGCCACGGACAGGGTCCCGTCCAGCCGGTGCACGGCCTGCCGGACCAGCGCCAGACCGAGGCCCCGTCCGCCCGGTCCCGCCGGCTTGGTGGAGAACCCCCGCTGGAATACCAGGTCGGCATGGGCGGGATCCACACCGGGCCCGGTGTCCGCCACCCGCAGCACCAGGGAGTCCTTCGCGTAGGCGGTCACCGTCACCCGCGCCCGCGCGCTGCCCTGTGCCGCGTCCACCGCGTTGTCGATCAGGTTGCCGAGGATGGTGACCAGGTCGCGGGCCGACAGGTCCTCGGGGAGGACGCCGTCGTCGAGGCGGCTGTCGTCGGAGACCACCAGCTCCACGCCCCGCTCGTTCGCCTGCGCCGTCTTGCCCAGCAGCAGCGCGGCCAGCACCGGCTCGCTCACCGCCGCCACCACCTGGTCGGTCAGCGCCTGGGCGAGTTCGAGTTCGGCCGTCGCGAAGCCGACCGCCTCCTCCGCACGGCCCAGCTCGATCAGGGAGACCACGGTGTGCAGGCGGTTCGCGGCCTCGTGGGCCTGGGAGCGGAGCGCCTGTGTGAAGCCCCGTTCGGAGTCCAGCTCGCCCATCAGTGACTGCAGCTCGGTCACGTCCCGCAGGGTGACCACCGTGCCCCGGCGCTCACCTCCCGACACCGGTGAGGTGTTCACCACCAGGACCCGGTCCGCCGTCAGGTGCACCTCGTCCACCCTCGGCTCCGACGCCAGCAGCGCGCCGGTCAGCGGTGCGGGCAGGCCGAGGTCCGCGACCGACCGGCCCACCACCTCGTCCTCGGCGCCCACCCCGAGCAGCTCCCGCCCTCCGTCGTTGATCAGCGCCACCCGGTACTGCCCGTCCAGCATGAGCAGCCCCTCGCGCACGGCGTGCAGCGCGGCCTGGTGGTAGTCGTGCATCCGGCTCAGCTCGGCCGCGTTCATTCCGTGGGTGTGACGGCGCAGCCGGGCGTTGACGACGTACGTGCCGACCGCGCCCAGCAGCAGGGTGCCGGCGGCGACCCCGAGCAGGGCCGCGACCTGTTGCTGGACGTGGCGGCTGATCGCCTCGACCCGGATGCCGGCGCTGACCAGTCCGATGACGCGGCCGTTGTCCTCCACCGGGGTCACCGTGCGCACCGAGGCGCCGAGGGTGCCGGTGAAGGTCTCGGTGTAGGTCTCGCCTTGCTGGGCGGCAGCGATGTTGCCCAGGTAGCGCTTGCCGATCTCGTTGTGGTCCGGGTGGGTCCAGCGGATTCCGTCCGGGTTCATGATCGTGACGAAGTCGACCTGGGTGTCGCGCATGACCCGCAGGGCGTACGGCTGGAGGTGCGCGGAGGGATCCGGCGTGTGGATCGCGGCGCGCACCGAGGGTGCGTCCGCGATCGAGCGGGCGACAGCGGTCGTCTGGCGGGTCGCCGCTTCCTCGGCCTGCTGCCGGTCGCTGACGTAGGTGAACAGCGCGTACCCGGCCACCACGACCGCGATCAGCACGGCCTGGACGGCGAACAGCTGCCCGGCCAGGCTGCGGGGTCTTGGGACCGCTGGGATGCGCATGTCGTCAGTCTGCCTCTGGGTTAAGTGTGAACTAAATGAACGGAAGGGTGACCGCCCTCACACGGCAGGGGGATAGTCGCCGCATTCCCCTATAACGCCCGGACGTGAGCCGCACGCCGGTGTTTGCCGACGAAGACGTCAAGGAGGGCAGCCGTGGCCGCCAGCACCCCCGATACGGCACCTGCCGCACCCGCCGCCAAGCGGGACCGCACTCATTACCTGTACATCGCCGTGATCGTCGCGGTCGCGCTCGGTATCGCGGTGGGTCTCATCTGGCCCGATGCCGGAGTCCAGCTCAAGCCGCTCGGCACGGGCTTCGTGAACCTCATCAAGATGATGATCACGCCGATCATCTTCTGCACCATCGTGCTCGGGATCGGCTCGGTCCGTAAGGCCGCCAAGGTCGGTGCCGTCGGCGGTATCGCGCTCGGCTACTTCATGGTGATGTCGCTGGTGGCGCTGACCATCGGCCTCGTCGTCGGCAACGTGCTGCACCCGGGCGACGGTCTGCACATCACCAACGCGATCAAGGCGTCCGGGCACGACCAGGTGTCCCCCGACGCGCTGCCGCCGATCGACTTCGTGCTGTCGATCATTCCGGTGACCTTCGTGTCCGCCTTCACCGAGGGCCAGGTCCTGCAGACCCTGCTGGTCGCGCTGCTCACCGGGTTCGCGCTGCAGGCGATGGGCCCGGTCGGGCAGCCGGTGCTGCGCGGTGTCGAGCACATCCAGCGGCTCGTCTTCCGCATCCTCTCCATGGTCATGTGGGCCGCCCCGATCGGCGCCTTCGGCGCCATCGCCGCCGTGGTCGGCTCGTCCGGTGTCGACGCGCTGAAGAGCCTCGCCGTGCTGATGCTCGGCTTCTACGTGACCTGCTTCCTGTTCGTCTTCGTCGTGCTCGGCGCGCTGCTGAAGGTCGTCACCGGCCTCAACATCCTCTCGCTGTTCAAGTACCTGGGCCGGGAGTTCCTGCTGATCCTGTCCACCTCCTCCTCCGAGTCCGCGCTGCCGCGGGTCATCGCGAAGCTGGAGCACCTGGGCGTCAGCAAGCCGGTGGTCGGCATCACCATCCCGACCGGCTACTCCTTCAACCTCGACGGCACGATGATCTACATGACCATGGCGTCGCTGTACATCGCGGACGCCCTGGGTACGCCGATGTCCCTCGGTGAGCAGATCCCGCTGCTGCTGTTCCTGCTGGTCGCCTCCAAGGGCGCGGCGGGCGTCAGCGGCGCCGGTCTGGCCACGCTGGCCGGCGGCCTGCAGTCGCACAAGCCCGCGCTGGTCGACGGCGTCGGCCTGATCGTCGGCATCGACCGCTTCATGAGCGAGGCCCGCGCCCTGACGAACTTCGCGGGCAACGCGGTCGCCACCCTGCTGATCGGTACCTGGACGAAGGAGGTCGACCGGGACCGTGTGCGCCGGGTGCTCTCCGGTGAGCTGCCGTTCGACGAGACGACCCTGATGGACGAGAACCAGGTCCCGCCGGTCGCGGAGCTGCCGGAGCAGCGCGAGGGCGGCGACAAGGAGCTCGCCAAGGCGTAGGCGCTCCGCTGGTTCGCGGGGGGACTGTGGGTCGGCCTTCGGCCGCGGGCCGTCAGTGGCTGGTCGCGCCCACGCGGCGGAGCCGCAGGCCGGCACAGTCCCGCGCCCCTGCGGGGGCGCGTTCCCCCCGCCCCCCGACCCCGGACGCCCGGCCCCGCCTGAACCCGGGCCGGACGTCCGGACACCGTCTCCGGGCGGCTGAGACTCTCCCCGTAAGCTCAGCCGCCCGGAGACCTGCCTTTCACGGACTGCCTTCTACGGTCTACTCGCTCAGCTTCGCCACCAGTGCGGTGGCGGTGGAGGCGGGCACGCCCGCCGCGATCAGGACACTGATCGCGGCGGAGCGGCCCGCCTCCCGTGCTGTCAGCAGTCCGTCGTTCACCGCCTCCATCAGCGCGAACAGCATCTGCTCGTGCACGTAGGCCAGCGCCGGAGCCGGCAGCGGTGAGCTGAAGGTGCCGTCGTCCAGGCCGCGCCGCAGCAGTTCGGCGCAGGACTCGCGGACCGGGGTGAGGCGGCCCCGGATGCCCTGCACGGTGACCGTGCGCTGGGCCAGCGCGACCAGCAAGCGGTAGCGGTCGGCGATCTCCCAGACGGCGAGCACGGACCGGGCCACCGCCTCCGCCGGATCGTCCACGCCTTCCTGTCCGGCCGCATGGGCGGCGGCCAGCGACTCCGCCGCGCCGTCGACAAGCGTGCCGATCAGCGCCTCGCGGCTCGGGAAGTGCCCGTACACCGTCCGTCGCACGACTCCCGCGGCACGCGCGATCTGGTCCATGGAGGCGTCGGGGTCGCGCAGCAGCTCGGCGAGGGCGACGTCGAGGATGCGGCGCCGGTTCGCGTCGGCGCGGCTGGTGTAACCCGTGGTCATGGCCTTCATTCTGCACTCCCCTCGACTTGCACAGTGCTGTGCAACGGCGTACATTGCACATCGTTGTGCAATTGCACGCCACTGTGCAAGTCTCTGAGCAAGTCCTGCGCACGTCCCTGTGCACGTTCGTTGAGGAAGGCGATCCCTGCCCATGCGACTCGTCATGACCGAACCGGTCGAAAGGACGGAACGCCCCTACGCCCGGCGCTGGTGGGCGCTCCTCGTGCTCTGCCTGAGCCTGCTGATCATCGTGATGGCCAACACCGCCCTCACGGTCGCCGCACCGGACATGACCAGCGACCTCGGACTGTCCGGCGCCGACCTGCAGTGGGTGATCGACGGCTACACCGTCCCGTACGCCGCGCTGATGCTGCTGCTCGGCGCGATCGGCGACAAGTACAGCCGCCGGGGCGCGCTGCTCCTCGGGCTCGTCGTGTTCGGCGGCGGGGCCGTCTCCGGGTACCTCGCCGACAGCGCCGCGGCCGTCATCGCCGCCCGCGCCGTGATGGGCGTCGGCGCCGCGCTGATCATGCCCGCCACCCTCTCCCTGCTCGCCGCGACCTTCCCGCGCGCCGAACGGGCCAAGGCGATCACGCTCTGGACCGCGACCGCCGGGCTCGCCATCGCCGCCGGTCCGGTGGTCGCCGGTGCGCTGCTGAAGGACCACGGCTGGTCGTCGACGTTCCTGATCAACGTGCCGATCGCCGCCGTGGCGATCGTCGGCGCCCTCGTCCTCGTACCGCCGTCCAAGGCCGGTCACCACGACCGGATCGACTACGTCGGCGGAGTGCTGTCGGTGATCTGGACCGGCTCCCTGGTCTACATGATCATCGAGGGGCCGCACTTCGGCTGGGGCGTCAAGGCGGTGACGGCCGCCGTCGTCGCCGGCGTGGGCCTGCTGGCCTTCGTCGCCTGGGAGCTGCGCCACCCCCGGCCGATCCTCGACGTGCGCCGCTTCGCGCACCGCCGGTTCGCGGGGTCCAACCTCGCCGTGGCCCTCTTCTTCCTGGCCGTCTTCGGCGCCTTCTACTACCTCACCCAGCACCTGCAGTTCGTCCTCGGCTACGACGCCCTCGCCACCGGCGTACGCATGCTGCCGCTGGCCGGCGCCGTGTTCGTGGGCTCGGCGCTCACCGGCTGGCTGACCCCGCGGGTCGGCATGAAGTGGACGGTCACCGCGGGCATGGTCGGCGGCACGACGGCGCTGGCGCTGCTGACCCGGGTCGACGCCGCGTCCTCGTACGGCGACCTCGTCGCCCCCCTGATCGTCCTCGGCCTGGCCATCGGCCTCGCGCTCTCGCCCTGCACCGACGCGATCATGGGGGCGTTCCCCGAGTCGGAACTCGGGGTCGGCGGCGCGGTGAACGACACCTCGCTGGAGCTCGGTGGGTCACTGGGCATCGCGATACTCGGCTCGCTGCTGTCCACGTCGTACGCCGGCCACCTCGCCGACGCCACCGCGGGCCGCAGCCTCCCGGCGAGCGCCCTGGCCACCGCGCAGGACTCGGTCGGCGCCGGGTACGCGGTCGCGCAGGGCATCGGGGACAGGGCCCGGCAGGCCGCCGCGCAGGCGGCGCAGGCCGGCGATCCCCAGCAGGCCGCCCAGCTCAAGCAGCAGGCCGCCCAGCTCTCCGCCGGCGCACGGCAGATGGCCGACGCGGTCGGGGCCTCCTTCTCCGACGCCGTCGCCCACACCAGCCTGGTCGGCGCGGTGATCCTGGGCGTGGGCACGCTGCTGGTGGCGGTACTGCTGCCGCGCGGCGCCGCCCGGGACGCGGAAGCGGCGGAGCCGGCGGAGGCGGAGGACGAGGTGGCGGAGGCGGAAGGCGAGGTGGCGGAGCTGGTGGGGGGCCGCGCCGAGAACTGATACCTCCTGGCAGACGTCTCCCTCACCGATGCACTACCGTGCCGTGCCGGATCGACTGGCACGGCACGGCCGTATGTACGTGTGGAGGCACGGGGGAATGAAGATCGACTGGGACCGGCGGACCTGCGCCCGCAAGGGTCATGTGACGTACGCGCCGGACGACCCCAGACTGCGGGTACGGCTGCACGCCCAGACCGCGCTCGGGGACGTCTGGCGCTGCCTGCGCTGCGGGGACTTCGTGCTCGGCGAGCCGCACGGCTCCGGGCCGGCCGCCGACGCCCCGCTGGTGCCGCGCGGAAAGGTGCTGCGGGACCTGTTCATCCTCCGCTTCCTCGCGATCGAGCGGGCCGTGCGCGGGGTGTTCATCGTGCTGGTCGCGGTGGCGGTGTGGAAGTTCAGCAACAGCCAGGACGCGGTGCGCCGCCTCTTCAACGAGAACCTCGCCGTCTTCCGCCCGGTCTTCAGACACTTCCACTACGACCTCGACCACTCCCCGGTCGTCGGCTCCATCCAGAAGGCCTTCGGCTACCGGCACTCCACGCTGCTGCTCGTCGCGGCCCTGCTGCTGGCCTACGCCCTGATCGAGCTCGTCGAGGCGGTCGGCCTGTGGTACGCCAAACGCTGGGCGGAGTACCTCACGGTGGTCGCCACGGCCGCGTTCCTCCCCCTGGAGGTCTACGAGCTCACCGAGAAGGTCAGCTATCTGAAGATCGCCACGCTGGTCCTCAACATCCTCGCCGTCCTCTACATCGCCCTCGCCAAGCGCCTGTTCGGCCTCCGCGGCGGCCGCAAGGCCTTCGACGAGGAACGCCACAGCGCGTCGCTGATGGAGGTGGAGGAGGCGGCCAGGTCCGTGACCCTCTAGATCCGAAACCGACGGACGTCATCGGCAGGTGGGTCTCCCGTTCCCAGGAGACCCCCATGACCGAACGCGGGCTCGCCCCGGTCCGGCCCCGGGAACGCGGGGCCCGGGTGGCGGGCTCAGCGGAGCAGCAGGTCGCGGATCGCCCCCGTGATCTCGTCGGGCGCCTCCTCGGCCATGAAGTGCCCCGCCCCGGTCAGCCGGTGGTCCAGGTCCGGCGCCCACGCCTGCCAGACCGCGGCGGCGTCGTAGCCCAGACGCGCGCCCCAGTCCTGCTGGACGACCGTCACGGGCATGGCCAGCTGGGAACCGGCGTCCCGGTCCGCCTGGTCGTGTGTGATGTCGATGCCCGCCGAGGCCCGGTAGTCCGCGACGATCGACGGCACGGCCGCCGCGCACGCCCGCAGGTACTCGGCCCGGACCGGTTCCGGAAGGGCGGCAGGCTCCCCGGCCCAGGCGTCGAGGAAGGAGCCGAAGTAGGCGTCCGCGCTGTTGGCGATCATCGTCTCCGGCAGCCCCGGCGGCTGCGCCATGAGGAACAGGTGGTAGCCGACCGCCGCCGGGGCACCGTGCAGAACGCTCCACATGTCCAGCGTCGGCACGACATCGAGGATGCCCAGGTGGGTGAGGGTCTCGGGATGGTCCAGCCCCGCCCGGAAGGCGACTAGGGCGCCCCGGTCGTGGCCGACCAGGGCGAAGCGCTCATGCCCGAGCGCCGCCGCCAGGGCGACGACATCGGCGGCCATGATGCGCTTGGAATAGACCTCGGGGCCGGTGGCCGCCGGCTTGTCGCTGGCACCGTAGCCGCGCAGGTCGGGACAGATCACCGTGTGCTCGCCCGCGAGCCGCTCGGCGACGTGCCGCCACATCAGGTGGGTCTGCGGAAAGCCGTGCAGCAGCACGACCGGGCTGCCGCTGCCGCCGACGGCGGCGGCCAGCTCCACTCCGTCCGCGCCGGGCAGGCGGACGTGGTCGAAACCGGGAATGGTGAGCGTCATGAAAGGCCCCTCCCTGGGGTCGGTGGACCGAAAGCCTTGGTCCGAGGGCTGACGGGACCAGCGTGGGCGACGGCGATCAGCAGCCGATCAGTACGCTTCGACGCCGCGGACCCGTGGCACGGAAGATGGAGGCCATGCGAATCGACGTACTCGGTGCCGTGCGGGCCCTCCGCGATGACGGCACCCCGGTCGACCTGGGCGGACCCCGCCACCGCGAGGTGCTCGCCCGGCTCGTCGCCGCCGGGGGACGGATGGTCTCCACCGACACCCTCGTGGACGACCTGTGGGCCGAGCCGCCGATGCGCGCCGTGGGTGCGTTGCGTACGTTCGTCGCCGCGCTGCGCCGCGCCATCGAACCCGGACGGCCGCCCCGCACTCCGCCGCGCGTCCTCGTCACGGAGGGTCCCGGCTACGCGCTGCGCCTGCCGCGTGACGACGTGGACGTCCACCGGTTCGAGGACGCCCTGGCCCGCGCCCGGCGCACACCCGAGGCGCTGACCGGTCTCGACGCGGCCCTCGCGGCCTGGCGCGGCCCCGCCTACGCCGACGTGACCGGCTCCGCGTGGGCCCAGCGCGAACGGACCAGGCTGGAGGAGCTGAGGCTGGAGGGGCTGGAACTGCGCGCCCGCCTCCTCCTCGACTCCGGTTCAGGAGCCGAGCTCGTCGCCGAACTGGGCGCCCACGTCAACGAGCACCCCTGGCGCGAGCCGGCCTGGGGACTGCTGGCCCGCGCACTGCACCGGGCGGGCCGTCAGGCGGACGCGCTGGCCACCCTCCGCCGCGCCCGCACGATGCTCGTGGACCAGCTCGGGCTCGACCCCGGTGCCGACCTCAGGCGCCTGGAGACGGACATTCTCCGCGGGGCCGCGACGCTCCAGCCCTCACGCACCGAGTGGACCGCCGGTGTACGACTCGGCCCGCGCACCACCGTCGAACTGGCCCGCACCCTGGCCCTGGCCGGTGGTGACGCCCTGGTCCACTCACGGCGCGACCGCCTCGCCGCCGTCCAGGCGGCGGAGCGCACCGGAGACATCGCCCTGACCGCCCGCGTCATCGGCGCCTACGACGTGCCCGCCCTCTGGAGCCGGGCCGACGACCCCGAGCAGTCCCGCGCCGTCGTCGAGGCGGCCGAGCGCACGCTCACCGCACTCGGCACCGACGGTCCCGCCGAACTGCGCGCCCGCCTGCTGGCCACCGTCGCGGTCGAGAGCCGCAGCGCCGATCTGTCCAGCACCGCACGGAAGCGCGCCGGACAGGCGGCGCGCGAGGCCGAGGCGATGGCCCGGGGGCTGGGTGCTCCCGCCCTGCTGGTGTTCGCCCTCAACGGCGTGTTCCTCCAGTCCTTCACCCGGCCCGGGCTGGCGGCGGCACGGGACGCGATCGGCGCCGAGATCCTCGACCTGGCCACCCGGCACGAGGTGCCGAACTTCGCCGTGCTCGGCCGGCTCATCCGACTGCAGTCCGCCTCCGCTCTCGGCGACCTCGACGCCGCGACCGCACACGCCGAGGCCGCCGAGCAACTGGCCGTCAGCACCGAGGCCTCTCTCGTCCCCGTACTCACCGCCTGGTTCCGGGCCCGGGCCACGGCCGCCCGCAGCACCGCACCGGACGGGCCGGCCGCCGCCACGGCCGCGGCGCACTACCGCGCTGCCGAGGACGCCCTCGCCGGGACGGCCGGCATGCCGGGGCTGCACCGGGGCCTGTTCGCCCTGGCCCTGCTGGGCCTTCGTCTCCTGCACGACCGTCCCGCGCCCACCGATCCCGCTCTCGACTGGGGCCCGTACCACCCCTGGACGCATCCCCTGGTGCTGCTCGCCCAGCACCGGGCCGAGGAGGCCCGTACCGCCCTGACCACGGCGCCCGAACCACCCCCTGACCACATGCAGGAGGCACTCTGGTGCCTGACCGCCCACGCCGCCGCCCGCCTCGGCGAGCGCCAGGTCGCCGTCCGCGCCGCGACGGCCCTGCGCCCCGCCCGCACCGAAGACGCGGGCGGGGCGAGCGGCATGCTGACGCTGGGGCCGGTGGCGCGGTACCTGGCGGAGGCGGAGGCATGCGCCGGCAGCGGATGACCGACGAGACCGCCGGACCGGCCCGGTCACACGTGCCGAAGTGAGGCCATGAGCCGGACTCGCTCCCGCTCAGTCTCCAGGAACGGTGCGCGGCCGTGGACGTTCTCCCTGAGGCCCGAACATGACCAGATACTCGACCGGTCCGTCGGATCCGGCGTTCGCGACTCCGTGAGGGGTGCGGGTGTCGAACTCGGCGACGTCCCCGGCGGCCAGGACGAGGTCCCGGTCACCGAGTGCGAGCCACAGCCGCCCGTACAGGACGCACAGCCACTCGTGACCCTCGTGGGACCTCTGCCGGGGCCGCCGGGGCGACCCCTCGACGGCGGGCAGGACATGCTTGTGGGCGTGCAGGCCGCCGACGTACCGGGTCAGCGGCAACACCGCCTTGCCGTCGCCGAAGCTGTGCGGCGCCGTGCCGCGGGGCTCGGCCACAGGGGCGGGCGCGGTGCCGGCCAGCTCGTCCAGGGAGGTTCCGTACTCCTTCGCGAGCCGCAGCACCACCTCCAGGGTGGGCTTGCGCCGGCTGGTCTCGATCCGCGACAGCGTGCTGGGCGAGATGCCGGTCGCGCGGCTGACATCGGCGAGTGTGACGCCACGGCGCTCGCGCACGCTCCGCAGCCGGGGCCCCATCACCGCCAGTGTCCGGGCCACGTCGTCGTCCCCGGCCACCGTCCCCGTTCCTTCCCCGCTGTGTCTGCTCACCACCTCTGTCCTGCCAGCTTGCCAGAACGGCAACGCCGATCGCGCGGAGTGGCCGCCGCGCCGCATGATCGCCGGGTACCCGCCCTCCCGCGACCGAGGAGAAGCACCCCATGCAGTCCGAGCCGACCGCCGCACTCCGCCACCGCACCGTCGACGCCCCCGCCGGGCGCCTGCACCTGGTCGAGCAGGGCACCGGCCCGCTGGTCCTGCTCGTGCACGGCTTCCCCGAGTCCTGGTACTCCTGGCGCCGCCAGCTCCCGGCCCTCGCCGCGGCCGGGTACCGGGCAGTGGCGATCGACGTACGCGGCTACGGCCGCTCCTCCAAGCCCGCAGCCACCGACGCCTATCGGATGCTCGACCTGGTGGAGGACAACGTCGCCGTCGTGCGCGCCCTGGGCGAGGAAAGCGCGGTGGTCGTCGGCCACGACTGGGGCTCCAGCATCGCCGCCGCCTCCGCCCTGCTCCACCCCGGTGTCTTCCGCGCCGTCGGCCTGCTGAGCGTTCCGTACGCGCCGCCCGGCGGCCCCCGCCCCACCGACGCCTTCGGCCGGATCGGCGGCCCCGAGCAGGAGTTCTACGTCTCCTACTTCCAGGAGCCCGGCCGCGCCGAGGCGGAGATCGAGCCCGATGTCCGGGGCTGGCTCGCGGGCTTCTACGCGGCACTGTCCGCCGACACCATGCCGGCCGAGGGCGAGCCCGACCCGCACTTCGTCGCCCCGGGCCGTCACATGCGCGACCGTTTCCCCGCCGGCCCACTCCCGGCCTGGTTGAGCGAGGAGGACCTCGACGTCTACGCCGGGGAGTTCGAGCGCACGGGTCTGACCGGCGCCCTCAACCGCTACCGCAACATGGACCGGGACTGGGAAGACCTCGCCCCGCACCGCGGCGCCCCGATCGAACAGCCCGCCTTGTTCGTCGGCGGCTCCCTGGACACCTCCACCACCTGGATGTCCGACGCCGTCGACGCCCACCCCACCACCCTCCCCGCCCTGTCCGCCTCCCACCTCCTGGACGGCTGCGGCCACTGGGTCCAGCAGGAACGCCCCGAGGAGGTCAACCGTCTGCTGACCGACTGGCTCGCCACCCTCCAGAGCTGAACTTCCGTCAGGCATCGCAACGGGGACATCGCGCTGCTCTCGGTCACATGACCACCTGGCGGCAAGCCCAGCCGGGGTGCCTTCGCCGTTGACTTGACGTCGACGTCAAGGACTACGTTCGTACGCATGCGAATCGGCGAACTGGCCGCCCGGGCCGGGACCACCACGCGCGCGCTGCGGTACTACGAGTCGCGCGGGCTGCTGCCCGCGCGGCGCGACGACCACGGCCACCGCACCTACGACGAGCACGACCTGCGGCTGCTCAGGCAGATCCGGACGCTGCAGGACTTCGGGTTCGACCTGGAGGAGACGCGGCCGTTCGTGGAGTGCCTGCGGGCCGGTCACCCGGAGGGCGACTCGTGCCCGGCGTCGCTGGCGGTCTACCGGCGCAAGCTGGCCGAGCTCGACGATCTCGTCGGCGAGCTGACGGCGGTCCGGGAGAAGGTCGCACGGCAGCTGGCGCGGGCCGAGCGGGCCATGGGCGGGCTGGCCGCCGAGGCGCTGGTTCCGGGGGGTCCGGAACCCGGGTGCGAACTGGGAGGGCGGATACGGTGATCAAGGCAGCGGGCGTGGCCGAGGTGACGGACGGGGACTTCGCGGCGAAGGTGATCGACTCCGAGCTGCCCGTGCTGGTGGAGTTCACCGCCGACTGGTGCCCGCCGTGCCGGCAGATGGGGCCCGTGCTCAGCGCCCTCGCCGACGAGGAGGGCGGCCGGCTGAAGGTCGTACAGCTCGACGTGGACACCAATCCGGTGACCACCAACGCCTACAAGGTGCTGTCGATGCCGACGTTCATGGTCTTCCGCGGCGGCGAGCCGGTGAAGGCGATGGTCGGTGCCCGGCCGAAGCGGCGGCTCCTGGAGGAACTGTCCGACGTGCTGTAATCCCACCCGGCAACGAAGAAATCCCCCGAGCAATTGCGCTCGGGGGATTTCTCTGCGTATATTCAATGGTTCGCGACTTCAACCTGATGAAGTCGCGAGGAAGTCCAGTGAGCACAGTATATCCGGGCGGGAGCAGAATTGTCAAACACCGAATATCCGGACGATGAATTGCGGCACGAACAGGAATTCATCGACGGACTGTACGCGCGCGTGGACGCCCTGCGCGGTGACGCGGAGACCTCCGTCACCGACGCCCTCGCCCAGGGCGACAAGCCCATGCAGGCCCGGCTGGAGCGGGACATCCTGGTCGCCGAGCGCTCGGGCCTGCTCGCCGCGCTGAACGCGGTGGACGGCTCGCTGTGCTTCGGCCGTATCGACCTGACCTCGGGGGTGAAGCACCACATCGGCCGTATCGGGCTGCGCCACGACGACGCCGAGCGCACTCCCGTCCTCGTCGACTGGCGGGCCGACGTCGCCCGCCCCTTCTACCTGGCCACCGGCCACACCCCGATGGGTCTGCGCCGGCGCCGGCACATCGCCACCGACGGCCGCCGGGTCACCGCCCTGCACGACGAGATCCTCGACCTCGGCGACGCCGAACGCACCGGCCACGAGGACCCCACCGGCGACGCCGTGCTGCTGGCCGCGCTGAACTCGGCCCGCACCGGCCGCATGAGCGACATCGTGCAGACCATCCAGGCCGAGCAGGACGAGATCATCCGGGCCCCCCACCGCGGGGTGCTCGTGGTCGAGGGCGGCCCCGGCACCGGCAAGACGGCCGTCGCCCTGCACCGGGCCGCCTACCTCCTCTACGAGTACCGCGAACTGCTGGCCCGCCGCGCCGTCCTGATCGTCGGCCCCAACCCGGCCTTCCTCGGCTACATCGGCGAGGTGCTGCCCTCCCTCGGTGAGACCGGCGTACTGCTGGCCACCGTCGGCGAACTCTTCCCCGGCGTGAAGGCCACGGCCACCGACACACCCGAGGCGGCCGCCGTGAAGGGCCGCGCCGTCATGGCCGACGTGCTCGCCGCCGTCGTACGCGACCGGCAGGCCCTGCCCGACCCGGTCATCGCCATCGAGCACGACCGCGAGGTGCTGATGCTCGACGACGGCCTGGTGAACGTCGCCCGCGAACGCACCCGCGCCGCCAAGCTGCCGCACAACGCGGCCCGTGAGCACTTCGAGGGCCACATCCTCAACGCGCTCACCGAGCTGTACGCCGAGCGCGTGGGCACCGACCCGTACGACGGCGGCAGCCTGCTGGACGCCTCCGACATCACCCAGATCCGCGACGAGATCGCCGAGAACCCCGAGGTCTGGTCCGCGATCGACCGGCTGTGGCCGCGGCTCACCCCGCGCCGGCTGGTCGCCGACTTCCTCGCCGAACCCGACGGCTACGTGTCCGAGGCCGACGCCGACGCCATCCGCCGCCCGGTGACCCGGGCCTGGACGGTGGCCGACGTGCCCCTCCTCGACGAGGCGGCCGAACTCCTCGGCGAGGACGACCGGGTGGCGAGGGCCCGCGCCGAACGGGAGCGCGAGACCCAGATCGCCTACGCGCAGGGCGTACTGGACGTCTCCTACGCCTCCCGCACCTACGAGTTCGAGGACAAGGAGGACAGCGACCCGGAATCCTCCGAGGTGCTGTCCGCCCACGACATCATCGACGCCGAACGGTTCGCCGAACGGCACGAGGAGGGCGACCACCGCAGCGCCGCCGAACGCGCGGCCGCCGACCGGACCTGGGCGTTCGGGCACATCATCGTCGACGAGGCACAGGAACTGTCGCCGATGGCCTGGCGGCTGCTGATGCGGCGCAGCCCCACCCGCTCGATGACGCTGGTCGGTGACCCGGCGCAGACCGCGGAGGCGGCCGGCGTCGGCTCCTGGGCCGGCATCCTCCAGCCGTACGTCGAGGACCGCTGGGAACACACCCGGCTCGGCGTCAACTACCGCACCCCGTCCGAGATCATGGACGTCGCGGCGGCCGTCGTCCGCGCCGAGAACCCGGACTTCGAACCGCCGAGCTCCGTCCGCTCGACCGGGGTACGGCCCTGGGCCCGCCGCGTGTACGACGACCTGTCCGCCGCGGTGGCCGAAGCGGTCGCCGAGCTGACGCCCGCCGAGGGCCGACTGGCGGTCATCGCCCCGCGCGAGCTGCACCGCCGGCTGGCGGCCCGGCTGGACGGGGTGACGGCGGGCGCCGAGCCCGACCTCACCCGCACCGTGGTCCTCCTCGACCCGCGCCAGTCCAAGGGCCTCGAGTTCGACTCCGTCCTGGTGGTCGAACCGGGCCGGTACGGCACCAGCGACCTGTATGTGGCCCTGACCCGGGCCACCCAGCGCCTCGGCCTGGTCCACTCCGGGGAACTGCCGAAGGCGCTGGCCGAGGCGCTGACGTAACACGGCATCACACGGACGTAACAGTTCGTGTTCTTGTTACTGCGAGTACACGGCCGGTGCGGTATGCGTGTGCGGTATGGAAGCCCAACCCCCCACCACCGCACCGGCCGACAGCCCCGACCTGGCGTCCCTGCCCGTGCAACCGCTGCTCACCGCCGAGTTCGACGCCGACCCGGGCGCCGTCTACCGGCGGCTGCGGCGGACCTACGGCCCGGTCGCCCCGGTCGGCCTGCTGGGTGTACCGGTCTGGCTGGTCCTGGGCTACCGGGAAGTCCTGGAGGTGCTGCGCAACGAGGGGCAGTGGCGGCGGGACGTCCGGTACTGGCGGGCCCGCGCCCAGGGCCGGCTGCCCGCCGACTGGCCACTGCTCGCGGGCTACGAGGTCCGGCAGACCATGTTCATGGACGAGGAGGAGCACCAGACGGCGCGTCGCACGCTGCACACCGCGCTGCACCCCTTCCAGGACGCCCGGACCCCCGAGGGCTGGGAGCTGCGCTCGGCCGTGTCCCGCTACGCGGACGAACTCGTCGCCCTGCTCGCCGCCGAGTCGGGCCCCTCCGGCTTCGCCGACCTCGGCGCCCAGTACACCCGCCCCCTGCTGCTGATGGTCACCACCAAGCTGTTCGGCTGCCCGGTCGGCCTCGGCGACGCCCTGGTCATGGACCTGTGGCGGATGCTCGACGGCGGCCCCGACGCCGGCCCGGCCACCGCCCGCGCACTCGCCGCCTTCATCCGGCTGGCCAGGCACCGCCGCGCGCTGCCCGGCGACGACCTCACCTCGTACATGCTGCTCGCCGACCCCGGCCTCACCGACGAACAGCTCGGCCGCGAGCTGTTCATGAACGCCGTCTACCTGAACGACATCACCGGCAACATGGTGCTCAACACCCTGCTGGAGGTGCTGCGCGGCAACGCCACCGTGCGCCGCAGCCTGTCGGCGGGGCAACTGGAGGAGACGGTCGACCGGGCCGCCCTCGCCAATCCGCCGGTCGCCAACATGTGCTTCCGCTTCGCCGCCCGGGACGTGCGGCTCGGCGACTTCTGGATCCGCCGCGGCGACATCGTCTCCCCGTCGGCCGCCGCCGCCCACCAGGACCTGCTGGCGATCGGCTCCTCCCCCCTGGTCGGCTCCGCCGTCTCCACCCGCGCCCACCTCGGCTGGGGCGGGGGTCCCCACCAGTGTCCCGGCGCGGCCCGGGAACTCGGCACCCTCATCGTGACCACGGCGGTCGGCCGCATCTTCGACCACTTCACCGGCGCCGAACTCACCCTCCCACCGGACCAGCTGCCCTGGCGCTCGGGCCCGGTGGTACGCGGCCTGCGCGTACTGCCGGTGCGCTACGAACTGACCCCGGCCGCGCCGTCCGACGGCGACGGCCAGGCCAGGGGGCCGCTGGCGGCGTTACGGCGGCTGATGGGCCGGACCGGGAAGATCAGCTTCTCCGGCTGAATCAGCCCCTCCGCCCTGGACAATTCAGCCCCTCCGGCGTTTGAGGAGCGGGGCCCGGGGCGGAGCCACGGCAGGAGCGCGGGGGGACGCAGTCCCCGCAGGGGTCGAAGGGGCGGAGCCCCTGGGGATGGGAAGGGCAGGGGCGGCGGGGGCGAGAAACCTAGGCCGGTCGCAGCCACACCGTCGCCAGCGGTGGCAGCGTCAGCCGGATACTGGCAGGGCGTCCGTGCCACCCCGTCGGCTCCGGCTTGACCGGGTCGGCAATCACGACGTCACCGCCCCCGTACCGCCCCGCGTCGGTGTTGAGGACCTCGTGCCAGGCCGGCACGTCCTCCGGTACGCCGAGCCGGTAGTCCTGCCGGACCACGGGGGAGAAGTGGGACACCGCCAGCAGCGGATTCCCCTCGGCGTCGTACCGCAGGAACGCCAGGACGTTGTCCTCGGCCGCGTCCCCGACCACCCACTGGAAGCCGGACGCGTCGGTGTCGAGCTGCCACAGACCCGGCGTGTCGCGGTACACGGTGTTGAGGTCACGGACCAGGTCGCGCACACCCCGGTGGTCCGGCTCGGCGCCGTACGCGGGATCGAGCAGCCACCAGTCGGGGCCGTGCACCTCCGACCACTCGGCGCCCTGGGCGAACTCCTGCCCCATGAACAGCAGCTGCTTGCCGGGATGCGCCCACATGAAGCCCAGATAGGCGCGCAGGCCGGCGCGCTGCTGCCACCAGTCGCCCGGCATCTTCGACACCAGTGACCGCTTGCCGTGCACCACCTCGTCGTGGGAGATCGGCAGCACGTAGTTCTCGCTGTAGGCGTACACCATCGAGAACGTCATCTCGCCGTGGTGGTACCTGCGGTGCACCGGCTCGTGGCTCATGTACTGCAGCGAGTCGTGCATCCAGCCCATGTTCCACTTCAGCCCGAAGCCCAGACCGCCGAAGCCGCTCGGACCCCTGAGGTGCGTGGGCCGTGTGACCCCGTCCCAGGCGGTCGACTCCTCGGCGACGGTCACGACGCCCGGGCAGCGCCGGTACACGGTGGCGTTCATCTCCTGCAGGAAGGCCACCGCGTCCAGGTTCTCCCGGCCGCCGTGCTCGTTCGGCGTCCACTGACCCGGCTCGCGCGAGTAGTCGAGGTAGAGCATGGAGGCGACCGCGTCCACCCGCAGGCCGTCGATGTGGAACTCCTCGCACCAGTACACGGCGTTGGCGACCAGGAAGTTGCGCACCTCGGGGCGGCCGAAGTCGAACTCCAGCGTGCCCCAGTCCGGGTGCGCGGCGCGCAGCGGGTCGGAGTGCTCGTACAGCGGGCGGCCGTCGAACTCCGCCAGCGCCCAGTCGTCGCGCGGGAAGTGCGCCGGCACCCAGTCCATGATCACGCCGATCCCCGCCCGGTGCAGCGCGTCCACCAGGTACTTGAAGTCGTCCGGGGTGCCGAGGCGGGCCGTGGGCGCGTAGAAACCGGTGACCTGGTAGCCCCACGAGCCGCCGAAGGGGTGCTCGGCGACCGGCATCAGCTCGACATGGGTGAAGCCCAGGTCCTTGACGTACGCGGGGAGCTGCTCGGCGAGCCGGCGGTAGGTGAGCCCCGGCCGCCAGGACGGCAGGTGGACCTCGTACACCGAGAAGGGCGCTTCGTGCACCGCCCGGTCCGCGCGGTGCGCCAGCCACTCCTCGTCCTGCCACTCGTGGTGCGAGGCCGTCACGACGGACGACGTGGCCGGCGGGACCTCGGTGCGGCGGGCCATCGGGTCGGCGCGCAGGGTGCGTGAGCCGTCCTGGCGGGTGATCTCGAACTTGTACAGCTCGCCCTCACCGAGCCCCGGCACGAACAGCTCCCACACCCCGGAGGAGCCGAGCGAGCGCATCGGGTGGCCGGTGCCGTCGAAGAAGTTGAAGCTCCCCGCGACCCGAACGCCCCGCGCGTTCGGCGCCCACACCGCGAAACGGGTGCCCGTCACCCCCTGGTGGGTCGTCGGGTGCGCGCCGAGCGCCTGCCACAGCTGCTCGTGCCGGCCCTCGCCGATCAGGTGCAGGTCCAGCTCGCCGAGCGTGGGCAGGAAACCGTAGGCGTCCGCGGTCTCGTGGACGTTCCCCTCGTACGCCACCAGCAGCCGGTACTCCGGGACCTCGCGCAGCGGGAGCAGCCCGGAGAAGAAGCCGTCACCGTCGTCGTGGAGTTCGGCCCGCAGCTCGCCGGAGACGACGGTGACGGACCGCGCGTACGGACGGAAGGCCCGGAAGGCGACCCCACCGGGCACCGGGTGCGCACCCAGTACGGAGTGCGGGTCGTGGTGGGTGCCGTGCAGCAGCCGCTCGCGGTCACCGGCGTCGACGGCGGGGGACACGGCGACCTCGGCCTCGGACTCGGGCACGGAAGCGGGCGCGGGGGTGTGCTCGATCTCCGGCGGCCCGGACTGCGCGGGCGGCTTCCGCTTGGCGGCCCCGCTCTTGGCGGACTTGTTCTTCTCGGGCGCTGACTTCTTGGACTTGGACGTCACGGACGCGTCTCCCGGGCGAGGATCTGGGGGCGGCAGCCCCTAGGTCAGGTCGGACGTGGCGAGGCGGTGGACCGCCGTGAGCGGTACGGGGAGCCAGTCGGGGCGGTGCCTGGCCTCGTAGACCACCTCGTAGATCGCCTTGTCGGTCTCGTAGGCGCGCAGCAGTACGGGATCGGTGCGCGGGTCGGTGCCCGCGACCTCGGTGTAACCGGAACAGTAGGCGGCCCGGCAGGCCGTTGCCCAGTCCGGTGCCGCGGGACTGACGGAATGCGCCGCGTAGTCGAAGGAGCGGAGCATTCCGGCGATGTCCCGCACGGGCGGCTGCGGCATGCGCCGCTCGGCCAGCGGGCGGGCCGGTTCGCCCTCGAAGTCGATCAGCGACCACTGGCCGGACGGCGAGCGCAGGCACTGGCCGAGGTGCAGGTCGCCGTGGATGCGCTGGGCGGTCCAGGTGCTGCCCTCGGCGGCCAGGTCGGCCAGCGCCTCGAAGGCCGAGCGCAGCCCGGTCTCGTACGGCCCGAGCGCCGGCACCGCCTGCACGGCGGCCGTCAGGCGCTCCACCATGCCGTCGACGAGGACCCGCAGCTGGCTGTGGCCGAGGGTCACGGTGGGCAGGGCCCGGGCGAGCGCGGTGTGCACCTCGGCGGTGGCCCGGCCCAGCGCCCGGGCCTCGGCGGCGAAGTCCTCGCCCTTGGCGAGCTCGCGCAGCGCCAGCTCCCAGCCGTCGGTCGCGCCCCGCACGAAGGGCTGCAGCACGCCCAGGACATACGAGTCGCCGTCCAGCTCGGCACGCATCCAGGCCGTCGGCGCGGGCACCCGGGCGCAGCCCTCGCGAGCCAGCGCGAGGGGTATCTCCAGGTCGGGGTTGACGCCGGGCACGACCCGGCGCAACAGCTTGAGGATGAACGTATCTCCATAGACCACCGAGGTGTTGGACTGCTCGGCGGTCATCAGCCGGGCCACGAGCCCGTCCCGGATCTCCTGGCGCGGGTCCCGTTCGAAACGGAGCCCGCCGATGCGGGCCTGGGCGCGCAGCGCCTCCAGGAGCACCTCGGCGGGCCGGGTGTCGTACAGGGCGTCGTACACCGTCTGTCCGGCGAGCGGCCCTTCCTCGACGTGTCCGATCAGCGCGGGCGCCAGCCGGGGCGGCAGCGCCTCGCGCACGCCTATGAGGAGCTGGTAGCAGTCGCCGGGATGGGAGGGGGAGCCCAGCGCGGGCGGCTGCTCGGCCCGTACCAGCAGGTGGTACAGGCCGAGCCGGCCGTCCGGGGGCAGCAGCTCGGTGGCCGAGACCGGGGTGAAACCGGTGACCGGGCGTCCCTTGCCCGCGAACCAGCGCTGCCGCGGCAGCCAGTCGCGCAGCAGTGGGTCGAGCGACGCGAGGATCTGGCCGGGACTGGTGGTGGTGCCGGATGGGGTGACCGTTTCCGCCATGGCGCACGTCCTTTCCCCGGGTCGTCGGGGCGGGTTACTTCTGCGTGCCCCGGGTGGAGCGGTGAAAACCGCCCCACCCCGGGCCACTATGCGCCTTCTTTGCGGAGGCGGAACCAGTAGAAGCCGTGGCCCGCCAGGGTCAGCAGGTACGGCAGCTCGCCCACCGCCGGGAAACGGACGCCGCCGAACAGCTCGACGGGGTGCCGCCCGTTGAACGGGCTGAGGTCCAGCTCGGTCGGCTGCGCGAACCGGGAGAAGTTGTGCACGCAGAGGACCAGGTCGTCCTCGTACTCGCGGAGGAAGGCGAGGACGGCGGGGTTGGAGGACTGCAGTTCGGTGTAGGACCCCAGTCCGAAGGCAGGATTCTGCTTGCGGATCTCGATCATGCGGCGGGTCCAGTGGAGCAGGGAGGACGGGGAGGCCATGGAGGCCTCGACGTTGGTGACCTGATAGCCGTGGACCGGGTCCATGATCGCAGGCAGGAACAGCCGGCCGGGGTCGCACGAGGAAAAACCCGCGTTACGGTCGGGTGTCCACTGCATGGGGGTGCGGACGGCGTCGCGGTCGCCGAGCCAGATGTTGTCGCCCATGCCGATCTCGTCGCCGTA
>NZ_JBSFIK010000015.1:0-31053 GCF_053597535.1 Streptomyces sp. NPDC001348
TGCAGAGACTCGGGTTCTTCGAGCCAGTGCAAGCGACGGAGCAGATCCGCGAGCTCCCCGACCGTCCCGTACTCCTCGTTCTCCTGGACGCTCTCCCAGAACGTCACCACGAGGCCGCCGACGACGAGCGGTTGGGTGACCGACGCTGGCACACGCATGGCCGGGAAGTCCTGCGTCTCAAGCCACCGAGCCACGCTCACGGCCCGTTCCATCTCAGCGAGCACCGCCCGATCACGCGCGATGCGGACGATGACCGGTAAGGACGCCAGCCGGTAGACCGCGTTCGAACCCAGCCTGACCAACTCGGCGCCGCGAAAGTCGAGTTCGACCGTCGCGCATGCTTCCCGAAGAACAGGGTCCAGGCCTTCCGCCGTGAACTCCGCGCCGCCGTCCGGTCCCTCGCTGCTGCCCGAGATCATGCTTCGACCATACGGGCCACACCGACCGCCCGACAGGCCGCTCACGTAATAGGGGCGTAATGATCTTCGTCAGCAGCAATAGCGATCGCCCCTCCCCCGCAGGTCAGCACCCCAAAAGCGCAACGGTCTCCCCTGGCCTCCGGAGCCGTGTGCGCAGGTTCGAATCCTGCCGGGGGCACCCTGTATGAGGTGCCCAAAGACCCCGTCACCAGCGGAAACGCTGAGAGCGGGGTCTTCGCGTATGTGCAGGCGTATGCGGCCCAAGGCGGCCGTATGCCGGGGTCTGTGGACTATTCGTGGACAGGATCTGAGCGCGTCTGCCCAGGTCACAGCAGCTACTCGGAGCGGCCACAGCCCGGCGTGCCGGTTCCGCTCCAGATGCGCGGCGCCGAATACGCTGCGAGGACGTCCAACCTGACGTCCTTGATGGTGCGTGCACAGAACTGACTGCCGCACGGCGGCGGCTCCTCACGTCGGCCCGGCCGGCGCAGCTGCCGCATGCAGGAAGGGGTGTGGCATGAGGCCACCAGGCGTGCACCTGCGGGAGATCACCGACGAGAACCGGGATGCCGTTCGTGCCCTTCGCGTCCGACGCAAGCAGAAGCAGTTCGTCGCCTCCGTGTCCAAGTCGCTCAAGCAGGCGGCACAGCGCCCGGAGGCCAATCCCTGGTGCCGCGGTGTGTACATCGGCGACGAGCCAGTCGGCTTCGTGATGCTGTCGTGGAAGCCGCTGGCTGGTCCCTACAAAGGGCGACACTTCATCTGGCGCCTCCTCATCGACAAGCGGCACCAGAGGCGAGGGATCGGCCGAGAGACTCTCACGCAAATTGCCGCTTCGGTTCGCGCGGACGGCGGCACCGAGCTGCTGACCAGCTACGATCCCGGCGACGGCGACCCGTGGCCCTTCTACCAGAAGTTCGGATTCGAGCCCACCGGGGAGATCGACGACGGCGAGATCGTTCTGCGGCTCACCTTTCCCGCTCAGTAAGCTCACACGGGAAACCACAGACAGTCTTCCGGTGGTTACCTGACCAAGAATCTGATGGGCTCTGAAAGTCGATCAGCGGCCGACGCCCTGAGACCGGGACACGACGAAGCCCCCGGCCCGCGCGGACCAGGGGCTCATGACTATGTGGCTCATGACTCGTATTCGCGCAGCAATTCTTCGATCTTGCGGTTGGCGATTTCCTGCCGTCCACCGATGCATTTGGCGTAGCGGCTCAGCAGCACCTCCACACTGTTGCCCGCACGTTCGGCCACCTCGGTCGGGTCCACCCCGGAGTTGAGCCACGTCGACAGCGCCGAGTGCCGGAGGTCGTACGGCCGCGCAGCGAGCGGCGAGGCAACGGCAGCCGGCTGGAGCCCGAGCGTCCGAGCCTCCTGCCAAACGCGGTAGTACGTGGACGAGCCAACCACTCCCCCTCGCTCGTTGGTGAACAGCCGCCCGTCCTCGGCAGTACCGAACGTGTCGAGGTGCTGCCTGAGGATGGTGACGAGCTGAGGCGGGATCGGCACGAGCCAGACTTCCTCCGCCGGCCGGTTCTTGAGTCCTCGGTCGTCGTGGGTCTCGCCGGAGTCGGTCCACTGCTTGCCGACACTGGGACGCGTCCGGTTCAGCAGTGCTGTCCCCCAGCCGACATCGGGCAACTTCAGATCCGCGCTGGTGAGGCCCACGGCCTGAGCCGGACGTAGCGCACCGTAGTACATGCAGGCGAACAGCCGACGAGTCGACGGCCACGCGCCCGGCTGTACCCACCGACGTACGAGACGGCAGTCAGCAGTGAACGAGCCTGCTCGGGATTGGCGACCACCCGGGGATCGACCTCCCCGGCAACTTTCGGCTTCTTCCACCGGATGGACGTAATCCGGTTCTCTTTGAACTCCCCGAGGTCCACCGCGTAGTGCAGCGCGTTGACCAGTGTCCGACGCTTGCGCCGGACAGTCTCCGCGGCTGCCGCAGTCCCGTCGAGCTTCAGCTTGAGGGAGTCCAGGACTGCCCGGCCGATCGCAGCATCACCGAGGTCCGATAGCGGGCGCGAGGCCTTAGGGCTTGCCGGGAAACAAGTCGTGGCTTCCAGCTCTGGGACTCGTTGCTCTGGTATGGGGAGACCGGAGGGGATCGAGGCCGTCCTGGCGGCGAAGTTCCAGGTGTTGTTGCCGCATCTGGACGAGCGTCAGCGTCGGCTGGCCATAGGGGCGGAAGCGCTGTCGCTGGGGCATGGTGGGATCAGGCTCGTCGCTGCCGCGGCCGGGGTTCGGGAGGGCACGGTCTCGCGCGGAGCGGCTGAACTGGACTCTGGTCAGGCCCTATTGGGACGGGTTCGTCGTCCTGGTGGGGGCCGGAAGAAGGCTGTGGACCTTGATCCGGGGCTGCGGCCGGCGCTGCTTGCGTTGGTCGAGCCCGACGAGCGGGGCGATCCGATGTCGCCGCTGCGGTGGACGACGAAGTCGACCCGGAAGCTGGCAGGGAGCTGACCCGGCAGGGCCACCGGGTCTGTGTGCCAGTCTCGGGATTGCACAACACCACGCTATACTGCGGACTTGCGATCATCTGATTCGGTCACTAGATATTGAGTGGGCACAGCATTTAGCCGCCCGGACGTCAGCAGGGCGTCGAGGCCGCGGAATATCAGCGGGTAACCATCCTTTACCAGTCTTTCATATTCATCCTTGATTGACGCCTTCACTGAGACACCGCCCCAGAAATGCACCTCGTAATCATCCCCGAGCCTACGAGCCACTTCCAGTTCGTTGGGGCTGAGGAAAAAACGAACAATCTTCTCCGCGCTTGCTTTCACTTCAATACGTCGTTTCGGCGAAAAGTTCGAGTCTTCTATGTCGTACCCAAGCGACTCATCATCTCTCGCCACCCACCGCACTGCCGTGGGATCATCAGCGTTAATTCGGCAATATCGATAGCTGAAAATCTCACCCCTGTTCCCCATGTCTTTTCGGTGATCTGCCTCAGGTCTCACAGGTGGAGGGAGCAGCGACCAAACGTCACCAATTTCAGTGGCCAAGTCAGCGGCGACTGTCAACTCATCAGTCAGGGAAACTGATTGCCCAAAACGACGTAGTACACCAATCAATTGGGGCGCGACTTTGATGGCTAGTTCTGCTGGGCAAACCATCGAGTGGTCATCACCTACCCCGCAAACCTCTAGAAGCCGACTCGCTTGAGCCGCAAAGACTCCGGATCGGATCAGAGCCAAGCCTAGAAACTTGCCACCCACGCGATGATCCTGCGTAGCTACCTTGCGCCCAGCCTTCGTGAGACGAAGCCATGTCTCTTCAGTTTCTACGAGACCTACTTGCACCAGGATGTCGAGGAGTGCTGGAACTTCATCCATTGGCCCGCCGCAATCAGGCCAGAGGTGCAGGTGAGCCTTTCGGACATCCATGCCTGGAGGTGGATACCGTCGAATATTGGAGAGCACTACAGGCAGTCGATCAACCCGCACTGCAGTCAGCCAATTACCCCAGTCGCGTGAACTCACTTGCCCTGCCCCAGGAGGTAGCGCAGCAACGCTTCGAGGTCATCCTCAGTTCCTTCAGCATCCACAGCTGGGTCTTCCGAGAGATTAATTGGAACTAGCTCAGCTCCCTCCAATAGTCGCTGCATGCGCCGAGCCTTGACAGTCAGGGAACGTTCAACGAGAGCATCAACCGTGTCACGCCCATTAATAAGAGAACTGATGATGTGAACGTTGACGGTTGCGTTGACAGGCAAACCCAACCGATGAATCCGATCGATAGACTGCAAAAACATAGCGCAGTCATAAGTCCGGTCCAGATAGATTGCATTATGGCAGGAACTATGCAGGGAGATCGATTCGGAACATGAGGCAGGATTCGTGATGAGAACCGCGGGGCCCTCTTCGTTCAGGAACCTTTCGATCACTGACTCACGGGTACCCTCTCCCGGCATTTCAGCTTCAAGATCGACATCTGAGTGCAGGGCATCGCGGCCCGCCGGCACTCGCCCATCCACCTGATAACAGGGAATGCCCAGCGCGTCACTCACAAGGCTTCGGAAATGATCCAAGTTGGGCACGAAGTTGCTCCAACAAA
Organism: Streptomyces sp. NPDC001348; assembly: GCF_053597535.1. Classification (NCBI taxonomy): domain Bacteria; kingdom Bacillati; phylum Actinomycetota; class Actinomycetes; order Kitasatosporales; family Streptomycetaceae; genus Streptomyces; species Streptomyces sp. NPDC001348. The sequence continues at coordinate 4,491 of NZ_JBSFIK010000015.1, forward strand.
CGACCTTTTCTCCTCGGTCAGCGATAGATCTAATCAGCTCAATCGCGATCAGTGACTTCGCTGGCTGTTCACCGGACCCCCCATAGTCTGCGAGGCGCTCCATTAGGGTGGGAGAGGAGTCGTCCATCCGAGGCAACCGGAAGTAGGAATCCTTGGAGGAAAAGGTCAGCGGATTAGCAGCAGCCTGCAGTAGCCGGATCGGGCGCCCACGACGGAGACTATCGATCTTATCTTTCCATGTGGCAGCGTCCGTAATTTTCTGCCGAAACCGATTCTCGATCAGCTCATAGATCTCGGCTTGCGTACCGATAAGTTCAGCCGAATGATGATGAATTTGATACGGCGGAAGCCCCAGAGCAGCCTTCGGCGTCCTGGACACGAAAGGCATTACGTTTCGAACCACTTCATCAAAATCGCTGTCGACGCGAGCTGCGAAGGCGTCTCTGGTGCCGGTGAGCTGACCGTCCGGCCATAGAATATTGAGTTGTGTGTAGAGATCTTTGCCAGACTGCGGCATCGGAGTACCCGAAAGCACCATACGCACAGTGGCTCGCTTTGCTAGTTCAACCAGAGCTGGCGCCCAAACACCACCTCTGAAGCGCTTCACTCGGTGTGACTCGTCGACGATGAGCATGACGCTATGGCGCTTGAACAAGTCAAGCAACATCAACTGGTCTGCCGCTGCTGTGGGATAGCTCAGCAGTAGCAGATCTTTCGGCTTGGTCTGTTGGTAAATGGATTGCCGTTGACGTCCGGTACCTCGGACTCTCCGAGCCCGGATCAATGAACCGACCGCAGCTTGTGTTTCTTTCTCCCAAGGATCGAAACACGCCAGGGGGCCGACGACAACAATCAGATCAATTGTGCCGGCTTGAAGGTGGGTAACTGCCGTAGCCAGGGTGGTTGTCGTCTTGCCGGCACCAGGGACTGAAAAATTGCCGACATTGATTGCTGTAAGAGCGTGGGCCACGCCCACTCTCTGATGTTGTCTTAGCTTCCGGTCAACCGACCAGCCAAAGTTTTGCATCGCTGAGTCGACCCGCGAAAAGTCGAACTCAGCATCCCCTACTTTCTGCTTTTGCGCAGCTTCCCTAGTTCGCGCAAAACTGAGCCGGCGCTCTAGCTCGGAACTGACCGTTGTCTCAACCTCGCCAGCGCCTTCCGCTTCGTAGCCGTTGGCGAGAAGCCAGTCATAGATCTTCAGAACCAGATCTGACTTGCCCAACCGCCTACGCGGACACAGGTAGCCGCCATCGCTAATAGCGCCACCGAGGATGCTACGAAAGAACAAGCGAGCCCTGCGGTCACCAGCTAGCGCGGCGCCGTGAACAAAGACATCATCATTCACAAATTCGAGTGAGACTTTTTTCCGCTCGGTCATGTTTTATTCCGCCGACTCGAGAAGGTGCCTGTTGGCATCAACCCAATCGAAGATTTTCGCTAGACTCTGGCGAACTTCCGAGCCATCTTCGCCTGTCAATGCGATGCTTAGCCGTGCTCGATCAGTGAGCACCTCAAGACGGTTCCAGACCTCTTGCAGGACTTGAGCAATGTCGTCTTGTTGAGATGCCAAGAAACCATCGATGGCCAGGTCAATGGCGGTGCTTACTTCCTCCTTGGGGTAGTTGGCGACGTCAGGCCCAGGTCCTTCTGCTTCCCCGTCAGCGTCGGTTTCGTCGTCACTAACATCGAAGTCGAAGAGAGTGGGCGACTGAGGGTTCGATAGAGACGGCCCGCCTGTGGTGTCCCAAGTGGCTTCAGCCTCTGCCACCTTGGCTGCCAACCTGTCAAACCGCGGCCTGTCCGACTTGAACATCGCGCGGATCTGACGGATGTCCAAGTGCCCCTTATTGGCGCGGATTGCGGCAAAAAGGGTTTGCAGGATCTCGGCGGCTTCCATTGGGTACTGGACTTCGACCTGCATCATCATGCGGCCAACGTCTCGGAAGCGCTCCAGGGTCTTCAACAGACGGTGGTACTGTCCCGGCTGTTCCGAGTCATCGAGGAAAAGGTCCATATACTTAACCGCGAACAAGTCGCGGATGACCACTTGCTTCGACTTCTCGACCATGCTTTGAAGTTGGCCGGCTACGTCTTCGATGCTTTCCCGCTCATGCCATTGGATGTCCCTCATCACGGCAGCTTCGCGGAGAGCGAGAAGGTAGTCGATATCGTTGTACCGAACCTTGAAGTTTTCTGTTAGCTGTTCGCGCTGCTCCATCTCCAACAACGACGGCTCATCGATCAGAGCTTCGGGAAGGATGATCGCCTCAACCTCTTCGAGGCTAGAGGAACCAACCTGTTTCTGTAGCCTCTTTATCATTGAGAGCCGGCGATTGCCGTTGCGGACGGTCCCGTCTGGCCGAATCCAGAGGGGGGACTCCTGCTTTCGAAGCATCCAGTCGGTTTTTAGAGCCTCATAAGCACCGCTGGGCTTTCCAACTACCCTATCCCCCTCCACTCTGTGTGAGACGTCCAGAAGGAGCGAGGCGATGGAGAGCTCGTCGATAGCGTTGTTCTCAGGGTCTAGTTCTCGCCCTAGATGCTCCTGAGCCCACATTTTCTCCGCTCGGAAGCGGCGATTATCGGCGTTCAGTAGTAGCGCATCTACAGGTACGTTGTATACCGCAAAGTCATGCCAGACACCCCGCACCCAGATGCGTACGGTACGCGCAACTGACTTCTTACGCTGATCGATGTAGTAGGTGCGTTCACTCGAGTTACGCATGGCCCCCCCGGACAAAGTTGCAATCTGACTTCAGAGAACTTTCGCGAAGCGCGTTTTCGCCATTTCCAGCGCGTGGGTGAAGTTCCGAACATCCGCCTCATTTACATCCAGCGGTTTCATGTCTGATACCCACCCGCTGGCTGTATCTTCGGGCTTATGCCCGATGGTATTCCTCTTAGGCCGGCAGACTACGATGACATCCCATTCGCAGTTTCCGGGGTTGCTGTGATGTCCCATGTGTCCATCACTTCGCACGGGCCAGAGCCTTGTCACGACAAGGTCAGCGGAGTCCAAAGCCACTCCTACTGCTTCCCAGGCATCGGGGTTGGCCGAATGATAGGTGAAAACAAACGGCTTGGAGCTTCGCGCTCGCTTGAGCATCTCACGCAAAGATTCCCCCAGCTTCATCCCGAAGGAGTGAACTGGGTTCTCCGACTTCGGCAACAAAGGCTCACCGGCGAGATCCAACTCCCCGAACCAAGCGCGGTGAAATTCTGACAGCTCATCGTATGCGATGAAATCGAAATAGGGAGGGTCGAATACTGCGATATCGACCATCTTTACGGCTTCCGGCGCTGAGGTTGAGGCAGCATTTTTTAGACCTACCCAGCATGAACCGGAACCACGTGAGAAGGTGAAGAGATTCGGTACTGGCCGACTGGTATGTGTGTCCCACACGTGGCGCCGCACCGTTGCAGAATCTGACTTAGCGACACGCTCAATGCAAGCAGCGATGGTGCCACGTCCGCCGGTCTCGTGGAGAGGGTTGAGCTCTACCGTTAGTGCAGGAAGGGAGTATCCTCGCACGGAAAAGAGAGCCGACAACCGGCCATAGTCTGTGGCGTACCCACACAGCTTGTTATTGGTCGATAGGGCATTCGAAATCGCCAGTTCCAGGGCAGCTCGAAATTCCTGGTCGTCGATGTTCTCTTCAAGCCACTTTAGTGCATGACCCAAAACAAGTAGCTGCCGATGCGTGAATAGGTCTTCGAATGCGTTGATTCCATAGCTTCGGGGTCGCTCATCGGAACGCGTAGCCTTGATCTCCCCCTTCGGGCGAGGCAAGGAATCGCGTTGAACCGTCCATTCATTGGCCGCTTGGAGTTGAATACGCTCATCGGCACTACTCGGCATGCGTAGATTTCGACGGCCGTTGGCTTTAGTCTCCTCGACAGCCACAATGCGACGTCTCGCAATGCCTGTCTTCAAATCGCGGTGAGTAGACGCCACTTGGCATGACGGGCAGTGATACGCGCCGGAACGATACGTTCCTTGAGAAATCTTGAAGCGTTTATCACAACACAGCAATACCTTGCGATCAGCAGACTCAAGATGGTGTAGCTTCCAGCAAAGAGGGCAAAAGACCGTAAGCGCATCGTCTCGGACTACCGCTCCAAGCTTCTTGGGGTCCCGCACCAAGACCAAGCTTCGGTAGAGCGCACCAGTCTCCGTACACGCTGGGCATTGCACTTCAGCTATCGAAAAGTAGTGCAGTGGTACTGCTTCTGGACCAGACGGAAACAGCCACGAAAGCTCTTCACGAAGGTGATCCAAAAGTAGCTTGCCGTAATGGCGCAGCTTCTTACCGTCGACCGGGGCAAGTTCGGCCTTGACGATGCGAACAGACATGGGATCTACATCCGATCCCATAACGGACGCGCCAAGCCTCTGAGCTTCAACGAGCGTGGATCCGCCTCCCATAAAGGGATCGTAGACAGTCATGCCTCGGAGGTGAGGGTCTTCGGACGCGTACCGCTCCCAGAACTCCTCTTCGCTCACCCCAGATGGTAGAGCCGTTGCCAGGAGGAGAGCGCGAAGCAGCGCCGGCGGTCGGCGCGCCCACCATCGGTGAGCAGCGTATGCGGAGTCGCGGACTCGTCGATCTTTGGCAACCACTTGCGAGAGTGCACGGGCAGGGAACCACGACTCAATTAGCGACGCGCGCGCCTCTGGGACATTAGAGAGATCTGTAAGGTAGTCCGTGAACCTCAGTTGGGTTCCTGCTGCGACGTCGAGAGTCATCGTTCCCCAATTTTTAGCGTTGCCTGACGGAGCCTCCAGATGCCGTCACGGACCGAGTCGCACAGCGCTCTCCGCCGCAAGGATAGCGGGTCTGAGATCATGGCTGCAGGTGTACCCCGTTAGTCCCGCTTCCCAGCCCGCCCTCGTGGCGCTAGGTGCACGATTGGGCACACAATGTTACGAGCTCCTAGGTGGTGCGTGACCGACGGCGAATCAAGTGGCCCTGGATTGGACGCAGCGTCGAGGCCAGCGCGTGGACTATATGTGGACGAGCGAGACGTCAGCTGACCCGCTCGTCCCTCTGACGTGCACTTCCCATCAGAGGGGTAGGGCCCTCCGGAGCCGTGTGCGCAGGTTGAAAGCCTGCCGGAGTATCCCTCATGAGGTGCCGAAAGATCCCGTCACCACCGGAAACGCTGAGGCCGGGGTCTTCGCGTTGCGTCCGGAGAAACCGTGCGGGTACAGAGGCCCGGAGACGCGGGACCAGCCTCCCCGATGCAATGGGGCGGGCGGTCCCGCACTCAGACCACCAGTTGGAGCCCAACCTGAAACGGCGGCTACCGGTAGAAGACAGCCACGCCACCGTGATGTGAGCAGGCCCCCTGATGGTGAGCGGCGTACGAGTAAGTGCCGTCATTACACAGAGCCGTCGCACCGCCGCCCGCAGAACTGGAGCCACCCGACGAACTGGACCCGCCGCTGGACGACGATACGCCAGACGTCGAACTCCCGCCCGTTCCCGACCTCGCGGCAGCGGCGTGCGCGGTGACAGTCACCTTCACCTTGACCTTGACCGTCTTCGTCACTGTCGGCGCGGGCTTCGGCTTCGCGGTCTCCGTCGCCGTGGCTGTCGCGGTGACCGTGGCCGTGGCCGCCGGCTGCGCCTTATGGTCCGCCACCGTCTTCGTCGCGTTCGGCTTCTGGCTGTCGGCGCCGGCGCTCCCCACACCGATAACGAACGCGAGCCCCAGGGCGGGCAGTACGAAGCGCTTGCGGGCCCACCTGGGTGCCGGGCGGACGGCTGGCGGTCCAGACGGAGGCTGGAACGGCGGTTGCGGCTGGTAGTGGCTCACGGGACCCCCCTTGCAGTAAATACGTGAGGGGTGAAACTACCTACACTGCCGCGTCAGATGTGAGGGATCAATGAAGAAAGTGACTCAGTTGTGACTGTCGCCGAGTTAGGCGACCGGCTCGGATGTGACCACGCTCGGCACGCAGCCGTGCAGTAACGCAACACCGAAGTGACGCCGCTCCTGCGAGGCAGTACAGCGAGCAGGCTGGGCGAGCCCTGCTCGCGACCGTGACAGAGGCGACCCTCTTGGCGGGACGTATGTCATACAACGCCTGCCGTCACGGCCTGGCACAGCCGTACTTCCTCCAGGCTCTCCGGTTGGCCCAGGACGCCAACGACCGCCGTCTCGCCGGAAGCGTGCTGTCCGCCATGAGCCATCAGGCGACGCTATTCGGTCGCTACACGCCCCATGCGGTCGGGAGACGCCTGTCAACCATTGCTGGAGCGGCTCAGGCGGCACCCAACTCGCACCACACGACCTTCCCCCGATTGCCGTCTCTCGTCAGCGGCTGCCACCCCCACAGGTCGGCGCACGCCCGTACCAGCCCCAGCCCACGCCCGTCCTCCACCTCGGCCACCTGCTCCAGCGGCACGGGCGGCTCCGGCGGCTCCGGGTCGGCGTCCCAGGCGCCGATCCGCAGCACGCCCGCGGACCAGCGCAGGCGCAGCGCGGCCGGCCCTTTGGTGTGGCGTACGGCGTTGGAGACCAGCTCAGTCGCGAGGAGTTCGGCGGTGTCGACCAGGCGGATCAGGCCGTGCATCGTGAGGATGAGGCGGAGGGTGCGGCGGCTGATGGTGACGGCGCGCGGGTCGTTGGGGATGTAGAGGCAGTACTCCCAGGGCTCGTCCACGATTTCGGGCATGCGTCAGCTCCATTCGGCTCGAGAGGGGTGGCGAGGCAGGCGGTGGCATTGCCGCAGGCGTCGTGGCAGGACGGCGCGGTGCGCTTCCGCAGCGTGTGCGTTACATCACCGACGGTATGTCATAAATTTCTGACGGTGCAAGCCGATCGCGTATTCTGACCCCGAATGGGTCGCCCTGTCAGGGCCGTTGAAGGAAGAAGGAAGCCCGTGCCAGTGAGACGGCACCCCACGGCTCGTCAGGTTCGCCTGGGCTCAGAACTGCGGAGGCTGCGCGAGGCCGCGGGGCTTAAGGCGACCGAGGCTGCGAGTCTGCTCGCTGCCAGTTCCGTCCAGATGAGCCAGATCGAGTCCGGACTCGCGGGAGTGAGCGAACAACGGCTGCGCCGGCTTGCGGCCCACTACGCCTGCACGGACAACGCGTTCATCGATGCCCTCGCAGCAATGGCAACCGACCGGACGCGCGGCTGGTGGGAGGAGTACCGGAAGCTGCTGCCCGCATCGTTCCTCGACCTCGCCGAGTTGGAGCACCACGCCACTTTCCTGCAAGAGGTCGCGCTGCCGTACATCCCTGGCTTGCTTCAGACGGAGGATTACGCCCGCGCGGTCTACTCCTTCAGGGTTCCTGAACTGCCACGAGACGACCTTGAGTTGCGTGTTCGTCACCGCCTGCAGCGCAAGGTGATCCTCGAAGGACCCGCTCCGGTCGCGTACGAAGCAGTGATTCACGAGACAGCCCTGCGGATCAGAGTCAGCGACCGCGGCGCTTCACGGGCTCAGCTTTCGTGCCTCCTGGAGCTTTCCGAAGCGGAACACATCACTCTGCGCGTCATCCCGTTCGATCTGGACGGCTTCGCAGGAGCCACCAGCACGATGAAATACGCGGGCGGCGCTGTGCCCAAGCTCGACACGGTAGTTCGAGACGCACCGCACGGCACGGCATTCATCGACGCGGACGCCCAACTGGCCGCCTTTCGAACACTCTTCCGTAGAGTGGAGGCTGTATCACTCGAACCCGCCCAGTCCCGTGACTTCATCCACAGACTGGCGAAGGAACTGTGAGGCGCCCAATGACCGACACCAGCAGCTGGCGGAAGTCGTCCTACTCGGGCCCCGGCGACGGCAATGACTGCGTGGAGATCGCGAACTCCCCCACCCGCGTATCCATACGCGACTCCAAGGCTCCGGCCAGGGCCACCCTCTCCTTCCCCACCGGAGCCTTCGCCACCTTCGTAGAGGTTCTGAAGACTCACTCCACCGCAACGGACTTGGCCGGGCTTCGAGGCTGATCCATCTCGTACCCCTGAGTCGTCGACAACTGGTAGGCGAGCGCCCGCAACAGGCCTGGCGCCACCGGCGGTTGCGGCAAGGCCAGCATGGCCGGCTCCTCGATCAACCACCCTGTCCAGTGACGCCCTGTCGCCTAAGGAGATGCTCGTCGGCCGTGTCATGGAGGCATTCGCGGCAACGGGCGATCAGGCAAGCAGCTCCCGAAACCCAGCAAGCAGCGCCCGCAACCCCAGGTCAAAGGCATAAGCGGCCCGGCTAGGCCCAGTAGCCGCCCGCTCAAGCACCGCGCTCAAGTGCGGAGCCGTCTCCCGCGCCACCTCCGACACCATCACCGGCGGTGCCACCAGGTCGAGGGCCGAGCCGAGGATGAAGCTCTCCAGGGCGGTGATCAGCGGCATGACCTGGTCCTCGGCGAAGCCGGCGGTGAGGAGGAGTTCGGCGACCTTCTCGTACATGGCGTGCATGAAGGGCTCGGCGACGGTGCCGGTGGCGAGGAGGGGGACCGCGCCGGGGTGGGCGGCGAAGGCGGAGAGGTAGGAGCGGGCCCAGCTTTCCAGGGTCTGTTCCCAGGGCTGGGACCAGTCCTCGACGCCGCTGGTGGTCAGGGCCAGCTCCTCGCGCATGAGGGAGATGATCTCGTCGCGGCCGGAGACGTGGTGGTACAGCGCGGACGGGGCGACGCCCAGGGCCTTGGCGAGGGCCGGGATGGTGAGGGCGCCCTTCTCGTCGGCCAGTCGCAGTGCCGCGGCGCCGATGCGCCGCCGGTCCAGCAGAGGCGTGCGTGGCCGTCCCACAGTGGCTCCTTGTCCTAGGCGTCCTATGCCGCCAGTCCGCGGGCGCCTGGCGGTGCATGCCTAGCGGCGCCGTGACCCAGACGTTACCGAATGGCTTTCAGTAAGACTCTTCCCCGTCGCCGGGGTGGCGCCTACATTACTCGAAACCGAATGGCATTCAGTTAGGCGTTCGGGTTGAGGGAAGGGCACGGCCACACGCATGCACGCCGACATCGTCTTCACCGGAGGCACCGTCCGGACCGGGGTGGCCGACGCTCCTGTTCAGGACGCCCTCGCCGTCACCGACGGGCGGATCACCGCCCTGGGTGCGGACGCGCTCGCCGTCCGGGGGCCGGGTACGACCGTGGTCGACCTGGCGGGTGGGGCGCTGCTGCCGGCCTTCGGGGACGGGCATGTGCACCCCGTGCTGGGCGGGCTGGGCCTGCGGGGTGTTCCGGTGCGGGAGTGCGGGAGCGTCGAGGAGATCGTCGAGGCGGTGCGGGGCTGGGCCGGCGCGCACCCGGAGGCCGAGTGGATCACCGGGGACGGGTTCGATCCGTGGCTCGCGCCCGACGGCCGCTTCGACGCGCGGTGGCTGGACGCCGCGGTGCCCGACCGGCCCGTCGTGCTGCGCACCATGGACCATCACACCGCCTGGGTGAACGGCGAGGCCCTGCGCCGGGCCGGGTACACCGCCGACAGCCCGGATCCGACGGGCGGAGAGATCCTGCGCCGGGGCGCGTCCGGCGAACCGCTGGGCACGCTGCGGGAGTTCGGGGCGCTCAACCCCGTACTCGCGCTCGTGCCCCCGGCCTCCCCCGAGACGCACGTGGCCGCCCTGCGGGAGGCCGCCGCCCTCTTCGCCGCGGCCGGGGTGACCTGGGTGCAGGACGCGCTGGTCGAACCGCACCACATCGACGCGTGGATCACCGCGGCGACCACCGGGCCGGGACTGCCCGTCCGCGCCGACCTGGGGTTCCTTCTGGAGCCCGGCCCGGAGCCCGGCGGCTGGCGTGAGCGGGTCGCCCGGTTCGCCGCCGACCGGGACCGGGTCGAGAGCGAGGCGGCGGGGCTGCTGACCGCCCGTACGGTGAAGTTCTTCGCGGACGGGGTCGTCGAGTCCGGGACGGCCGCCCTGCTGGAGCCGTACACCGACTGCCCGCACTCCCACGGCATCGCCAACTGGTCGCCGGCGGAACTCGCCGAGGCCGTCGTCGCCGTCGACGCGCTCGGCTTCCGCCCCCATGTGCACGCCATCGGCGACGGCGGTGTCCGCAGCGCCCTGGACGCCATCGAGGCCGCCGTCCGCGTCAACGGGCCCGGTGACCGCCGGCCGGTCATCGCCCACGCCCAGCTGATCGACCCCGCCGACCTGCCGAGGTTCGCCGAACTGGGCGTGATCGCCAACCTCCAGCCGCTGTGGGCGCAGCCCGACCCCCTGATGACCGAGCTGACGTTGCCGAGGATCGGGCCGGAGCGCGGCGGGCGGCAGTACCAGATCGCCGCCCTGCTCGCCTCCGGTGCCCGGGTCTCCTTCGGCAGTGACTGGCCGGTCACGGCCTACGAACCGCTGCGGGGCATCGCCACCGCGGTCACCCGCCAGACGCCCGACGGGATCCCCGAGGGCGGCTGGCTTCCCGAGGAGCGGATCGACACCGCCACCGCTCTGGCCGCCTACTCCGCCGGCTGCGCCCACCAGGCGTTCGAGGAGAAGGAATGGGGCGTGCTGCGTCCCGGTACGCGCGCCGACCTGGTGCATCTCGCCGCCGATCCGGTCGAGACCGCCCCCGGAGCCCTCGCGCGTCTGCCCGTCCTGGGCACCTGGCTCGCCGGCCGGCGCACCCACGCCGCCGACGGCACTCCCGACGACCCGCGCGCCCGGAGACGATAGGCGTTACGCCGTCGCCGTCACGACCGGCCCGCGTGTCCGGGACAACTCGCTCACCCCTCCACCGCACCCATCACGCGGGAGACCTCCATGACCGAGCCCCTCGTCCCCATCGCTCCCCAGCAGCCACCGCAGCAGCCACCGCAGGTGGCGGCCGGCCCCCAGCTGCGTCGCGGCACCCTCGGCGTCGCCGACATCGTCTTCTTCGTCGTGGCCGCGGCGGCCCCGCTCACCGTGATGGCCGCCGTCGCGCCCCTGGCCATCCTCTTCGGCGGCATCGGCGCCCCGGTCGCCTATCTCGCCGTCGGCGTGCTGCTGGTCCTCTTCGCGGTCGGATTCACGGCCATGACGCCGTACATCCGCAACGCGGGCGCCTTCTACTCGTACATCGCCCGGGGGCTGGGCCGTCCGGCCGGACTCGGGGCGGCCCTGCTCGCGGTGTTCTCGTACAACGCCCTGCAGATCGGCCTGTTCGGGGCCTTCGGCTTCTTCGCCGCCAGTACTGTCGACGACCTTCTCGGCGTCGATCTGCCCTGGACGGTGTACGCCCTCGCGGGGATCGCCGTCGTCTGGTTCCTCGGTTTCCGCTCCGTCAACCTCGGCGCCAAGGTCCTGGCCGCCCTGCTGATCGCGGAGACCGCCATCCTGCTGCTCCTCGCCGTCGCGGTGCTGGCCAAGGGCGGGGCGAGCGGGCTGACCTTCGACTCCTTCGCGCCGTCCCACGTCTTCACCTCCGGCATGAGCGGGCCCCTGGGCCTGGCCGCCGCGGCCTTCATCGGCTTCGAGGCCACCGCCATCTACCGCGAGGAGGCCCGCGACCCCGACCGCACCGTGCCCCGGGCCACCTACCTGGCCGTCGGCTTCCTCGCCCTCTTCTACGCCTTCATCACCTGGGTCATCGTGCAGGCGTTCGGCAGCCACCAGGCCGTCGGCGTCGCCGCGAAGAACCCGCCGGAGATGTTCTTCACCGCCATGACCCGGTACGTCGGCGGCTGGGCCACCGACGTCCAGCGGGTCCTGATCGTCACCAGCCTGCTGGCCGCGCTGCTCGCCTTCCACAACGCCATCACCCGGTACGTGTACGCCCTGTCCGCCGAACACGTCTTCCCCGACGCCCTGGGCCGGGTGCACCCGCGGCACGGCTCGCCCTGGGTCGCCGGTGTCGGCCAGAGTGTGCTGGCCGTGGTCGTCGTCGCCGTGTTCGCGGTGATCGGTGTCGACCCGTACACCCAGTTCTTCCTCTGGGTGAACACGCCCGGCGTGGTCGGCATCCTCGTGCTGCAGGCGCTGGCGGGCTTCGCGGTCGTCGCGTTCTTCCGCCGCAACCCGGCCGCACACGGCGAGGGCTTTCTGCGCACCCTGGTCACCCCGGCCGCGGCCGGCGTCCTGCTCGTCGCCGCCACCGTGCTGGTCTGCCGGCGCCTGGACCTGTTCACCGGCGCCGGTCCGGCCGTCAACTGGTCGCTGGTCGCGCTCACTCCGGCCGTCTTCCTGGTCGGCGTGGTTCTCGCCCTACGCCTGCGCCGCGCCCGGCCGGACGTCTACGCCAGGCTCGGCACCACGGACGTCGACTGACGCGGATTCCGAAAGGGAATCCGCCCGCCACGAAAGCGCGGTGGCGGTCCCGTCCCTCCGGAGCGATCCCGGGCGACGCGGCCGCCACCGGCGGGCCTCCAGAGGCCCGGGGGTACGCCCCCACCGACGCTCCGGCGGCAGTGATCCATCCACAGCAGGAGCGACCGCTGCCCCTGGACCGGCGCCACTTCCGGGTCGTACGGCCACTGACCGGGCTCACCGCCTTCCGGCTGTGGCCTGACGACCGATGATCGCCGCTCGTCCTGGAGAGGGCAGCCCCCTCCTGAGCGGGCGGGTAGCCGGTGCCCATCCGGGACATCGAAGACCTGATCACCCGCTCGATGTCGTCTCGCCGGGCGAGCAGCTCCATCTACGGGGAGCGGGGTCACCGGGCGATGACGACGCGGGTGCCACCGAAGTTCGCGACGATCTCCAGCTTGCCGCCGAGCGCAGCGACGTATGCCGCCACGGTGCCGACCTCCGTCGAGACGGCCTTACCGCGTTCGATGGCGGACACCCGCTCCTGTCGGACATGCATACGCGCCGCAACCTCGCTCTGGGTGAGACCGAGCTCCTGGCGTACCTCGGCCAGCCGGTGGGCACGCGCCTGCGCAACCAGCCTCTGGGCGCCCGCCCTGATCTCGTCGAGATCGTCCTCGTCGAAGATCTCGTCCCTTACCTCGTCCCAGGAGTGGAACGTGTCCATTGCTCACTCTCCTTCGCGCTGTTGTTCCAGGTGAGCCAGCCACTGCCCGTAGCGCGTCTCGGCCAGAGGAATCGACCGGCGGTACCACTCCGACCATTGCCCCGCCTTGTCTCCGGCCACCAGCAGAACGGCGTTGCGTTCGGGGTCGAAGATGAAGAGGATCCGGATCTCACTGGTTCCGTTCGAGCCGGGTCGCAGTTCCTTGAGGTTGTGCAGAGTCGATCCCTTGACACGGTCCACCAGCGGCCTTCCCAGATCGGGCCCCTCATCGACCAGCGCTTGGACGGCCTGTCCCACCGACCGCGCAGTGGCTCGATCAGCTTTCCTCAGTTCGTGCAGCCACTCTCGTACCTCCCCGGTCATCTCAAGATGCCAAGCCATGCCACCACACCAACGCGTAGTACCTACCCATACTAGTACGCTGGCATACTGCGCGGGGGCTTCGCGGGTCGGTGTCGGGGTGTACTTCGAAAGGGTGATGCCCGTCGCGAGCCCGGCCACGAGCGGCCGCGCCCGGATGCGGCGGGCGAGCACTCTTCGGCAGTGGGCGTCCACGGAACGGGCACCCGCTCGCCGACGGCGTCCCCTGGTACTGCGGTGACGGTGACCCCGACGGTCTCGCCTCGATCGCGAGCGGCCCACCGGCGGGCCGCAGCGGAGCCGGACGGATCCTCTACCGGTCTCGCGGTCAGCCGCCGGCAGGCGGGGCGGGAGCTCAGGCCCCGGCGGCGGTGACGATGGCGTCGGTGGCGAAGCCGAGGACGAGGCCCAGCAGGACGCACCACGTGGTCAGGGTCTTCAGCGCGGCCTTGCGGGCGACGGCCAGCAGCTCGATGACCACATAGAGGATCGACCCCGCGGCCAGGCCCAGGAAGGCGATCGACACGGTGTCGTCGACGAGGTGCTGGCCGACCAGGGTGCCGAGGAAGGTCGGGCCGCCGCCGATCAGGCCGAGCAGCAGCAGCGTGGCCCATGAGGGGCGCTCGCCTTCGGCGGCCAGCGGGGCGACGATGCCGAACCCTTCGGTGGCGTTGTGCAGGCCGAAGCCGATGATGAGGAGTACGGCGAGGGAGAGTTCGCCCTGGGCGGCGGAGTTGCCGATGGCCAGGCCCTCGGCGAAGTTGTGCAGGCCGATGCCGGTGGCGATCATCAGCGCGAGCGAGCCGGCCTGGCTGCGGACTCCGGGGGCCAGCTCGGCGGAGGCGGCGGCGCCGGGGCCGACGGGCCGCGCCGCGGAGGCCGCGCGGCGGGCGATCCAGCCGTCGTAGTACACCAGGCTCATCAGCCCGACTCCGAGGCCGACGGCGAGGGTGAGGCCCCCGGAGGCCACGGTGCCCCAGTCGTGCTTGCCCAGCGCGTCGTCGACCGGCTCCCAGGCGTGGGTCAGGACGTCCCAGACCAGGAAGATCAGGATGCCGATGGCCACGGCGTTCAGGCCGGCGCGCAGCCGGGGGCTCGGGTTGCGCAGTCGGCCGAGGGGCAGGCCGAGGTAGATGGTGAACCCTGCGATGGCGCCGAGCAGGGCTACCTGGGAACTGGACATACGGCGGGACTCCAGCGGGATGAGCGAGGAAGTACACCCCCACGCTAGATGAGGTAAGCCTTACCTAATGGGTGCCTGTCGTTGATTTTGAGAAAGCTTGGCGAATTCCTTGCGCTCCGTGCGCTCCGTGCGCTCCTGCCGACCGGGCCCCGCCGCTTACGTGCGTCCGTCGTGCGTCCGCGGGACTGCCAAGTGCGTCGACAGGGTCGGGTGATCACTGCCACGATGCTTCGATGCCCTCCTCCCTCTCCGAGCCGTGGCTTCGCGGTGTCGCCGCCAACCCGGCCGCGCCTTCCGACGTCCTGCTGCGCCTGCTGCACCCGGCCGCGTCCGAGGCGTGGAAAGTGCTGTGCCAGGAGCGTTCTCTTCCCGCGGACGTGGTCGACGCGGTGATCGCGCATCCGGAGCGGTCGGTCCGGCGGGCCTTCGCCCGCAATCGGCACGTCGGCCCGGAGCAGCGGAGCCGGCTGCTCGACGACCCCGACGCTTTCGTACGCGCCGACCTCGCGTCCGGTCCCCGCCCACGGCTGGGGCCGGTGGAAGCTCTCCCGGACGACGTCATCGAGACCCTGTTGACGAGTCAGGACGACCCTGCCCGGGATCAGCCGGTCACGGCTGCCGAAATAAGCCAGGAGCTGGCGTTCTCCGGGCAGATACCCATGTCCTTCCACCGTGGGATGTGGGCTCACAAGAACCCCCGGCTACGGGTGCAGGGGGCCGGCCCGTGGCACTGGCTGACCCCTGAGCAACGCAACGCCCTACTGGCCGATCCGGAACCCGCCGTACGCGAAGCCGCGCGCAGGGAGAGCCGGGTTCTGGATGCCGAGGCCATGGAGGCCGAGCTGCCGGAAAACGACTGCCATCAGCGGTCGCTCCTGCTCGTCAACTACGCCGTCTCACACACCGTGGCCGAAGCCTGCCTCGCCGAGGGGCGGGACCTGTGGGCCCTGGCGCACAACCGCTACACGCCCGCTGATGTCGTCGCCCGCCTGGCACGACATTCCGATCCCCGTGTGCGTGAGCGCGTGGCCGGCCGGGCCGACATCGATCCCCTGTTGCTGGAGGAGCTCGCCGCCGATCCGGACGACACCGTGCGGACACGGGCACTGGTGCACCCTCTGCCACGCACCTGGGACCAGCGTGCGGCCCTCGACCGGGTCTTCGGGCGCACCGCCGAGGACATCGGGCCGGTTGGCGAGATGTACCTGGAGCCGGACACCGACTGGTACAGCGCGTGCGCCGTATCCACGCATCCGCTACTCCGCCGGGTCGCCGCCACCTGTCCCGGGCTGCCGTGGGAACTGGTGCGTCGTCTGGCCGACGACCCCGATCCGCAGGTGCGCCACCTGCTCGCCTTCAACCACCCGCTCGCGCCGCCCGGAACCGTACTCGACGCCTTCGTCGCCGCTCCGCGGCAGCGTCCGTATCTGCTGACGCTGCCCCGTCTGCCGCGCACCGGGCTGGGGCATCTCCTCAACCACGAGAATCCGGAGGTGCGCGGACTGGCCGCCGCCGATCCCACGCTGGACCGGCCGCCCATCCACCTGCTCACCGACCCGGACGCCGGCGTGCGTCGGGTCGCCGCAGGCAACCCGCTGCTGCCTCTCGCCCTGGTCGAGACGCTCCTGGACGACCCTGAGACCGCGGAAGGAGCTGCGGCCAACCCGAGCCTGTCCGCCGAACGCCTCCACGAGCTGCTCGACCGCGCCGGTCTGCCCCACGGCACCACCGGGTGAAGCGACGCGTCGGCCGTTGCCCTGCCGGAGGACCGGTGAGCCACGGCCGTCGCGTGCCCTCAGGCCCCGGCGGACGTGCCCGGCGTGACCTCCACCGCCAGCACCCCGCCCCTGAGCCCCACGATGAGCTGCCCGTCGACCGCGATGACGGCGTGGGCGATCTGGCGGACCGGGACTTCCAGGAGGGGGCGTTCGGTGGTGGGGTCCCAGAGGCGGACCGTGCGGTCGTTGCTGGCGCTGGCCAGCAGGGTGCGGCCGCCGGACCTCAGGGTGCACAGCGCGGTGACCCAGCCCCGGTGGCCTTCCAGGGTGCGGATGTGGTCGCCGGTGGCGGGGTCCCAGAGGCGGATCGTACGGTCGCGGCCGGCGCTGACGAGGAGGGTGCCGTCGTCGGTCTCCAGGGTGGACACCGCCGTGACCCAGTTGGTGTGGCCTTCGAGGATGCGGACGGTGTCGCCGGTGGCGGGGTCCCAGAAGCGGATCGTGCGGTCGCCGCTGGCGGTGGCGAGGAGGGTGGCGCCGTCCACCTCCACCGTGCACACCCCGACGACCGAGCTGCCGTGGCCCTTGAGGTTACGGATGATCTTGCCGGTGGCGGGGTTCCACAGCCGGACCCAGCGTCCGCTGTTGTCGTTGGTGGCGGCGAGGAGGGTTTCCCCGTCCACCTCCACCGCGCACATGCCCCACATGCCGTTGGACTTGTCCCTCATGGTGCGGACGAGGGCGCCGGTGGCGGGGTTCCACAGCCGCAGTGTGCGGTCGGTGCCGGTGCTGGCGAGGTGGGTGAGACCGTCGAGGTCCACCGTGCAGAGTCCCCAGACCGTGCTGGTGTGGCCTTCCAGCCTGCGGACGGGGTCGCCGGTGGCGGGGTCCCGGAGCCGCACCATGCGGTCGCGGCCGGCGGTGGCGAGGAGGGTACGGCCCTCCACGGCGACGGTGCACAGGTTGGTGACGGTGCTGGTGCTGTCGCGTTGGCTGTTGTCGTCGGCTGCGGGGTCCCACAGCCGGACCGTGCAGTCGTCGCTGGCGGTGGCGAGGAGGGTGCGGCCGTCCGCCTCCACCGTGCACACCCCGGACACCCGGCTGGTGTGGCCTTCCAGGGTGCGGATGTTGTCGCCGGTGGCGGGGTCCCACAGCCGGACCGTGCGGTCGTTGCCGGCGCTGACGAGGAGGGTGTCGCCGTCCACCTCCACCGTGCACACCGCATGGATGGTGCTGGTGTGGCCTTCCAGGGTGCGGACATGGGCGCCGGTGGCGGGGTCCCAGAGCCGGACCGTGCGGTCGTTGCCGGCGCTGGCGAGGAGGGTGCGGCCGTCCACCTCCACCGTGCACACCCCGGACACCCGGCTGGTGTGGCCTTCCAGGGTGCGGATGTTGTCGCCGGTGGCGGGGTCCCAGAGCCGGACCGTGCGGTCGTTGCCGGCGCTGACGAGCAGAGTGCGATCCCCCGTCTCGACCGTGCACAGGCCCCAGACCGTGTTGGCCCCGCTCCGCGGCGGGTGGCCGGTGAAACGCATGCCGGTGTCGTGGTCCCATATCCGCACGGTGCCGTCTTCGTCGGCGCTGGTGAGCAGGGTGTGTCCGTATATCTTGGCCGTCATGCGCCCGGAACCGCGGCGGGCCCGGGTGCCGGTGACGGGGTCCCATATCCGCACCGTGCCGTCTTCATCGACGTCGGCCAGGACGGTGTGACCGCCCACCTCGAAGGTGCACACCGTCTGGATCTCCAGGGTGCGGAGATGGTCGCCGGTGACGGGGTCCCACAGCCATACCGTGCCGTCGTGTTCGGCGCTGGCGAGGAGCGTGCGAGGGCCGACCCGCACGCTGCACACCGTCTGGACCGTGGTGGTGTGGCCTTCCAGGGTGCGGATGTTGTCGCCGGTGGCGGGGTCCCACAGCCGGACCGTGCGGTCGCCGCCGGCGGTGGCGAGGAGGGTGCGGCCGTCCAGCTCCACGGTGCACAGCCCCCACACGGCGCTGTGGTGGCCTTCCAGCGTGCGGATGTTGTCGCCGGTGCTGGGGTCCCACAGGCGTACGGAGCGGCCGCAGTCGGCGCTGGCGAGGAGGGTGCGGCCGTTGACCTCGACGCTGCACACCCCGGACACCCGGTCGATGTGGCCGTCGAGGATGGTCTCCTCGCTCTGCGGGGTCACCGCGGCCCAGACCGCCCGGTAGGGGCCCATGGCCGTCCCCCGGAACGCGTTGCCCAGCCCCTGCTGTGTCTCGGTCATGCCGAACAGGGCGTTGCGGATCGTGGGTGTCGCGTCGATCGCGTGCGGTGTCTTGCGCAACAGCTGGGCCCGGTCCCGGCCTTGGGGCGTCGCGGCGGTCGCCGCCGGCGGGATGAGCCGGCGCAGGTCGGCGTGGAGGAGGTAGGTGCTGTCGGTGAGGAGGTCGTCGATCACGTCGGCGCGGGACGCGTGGCGCGGCAGCGAGCGGAGCAGGTAGTCGGGTGCCGCGTGCCAGCCGGCGGCCCGGCCCTGGGCGATGAAGGCCCGGGTGAGGGTCCGTTCGTCCGTGGTGCGGGGAGACATGTCGGCTCGGGCGTGCAGCAGTGCGTCGTTGAGCGCCTGGTGGAAGAGACGGAAGACGCCGTCCGTCCGGCCGGTGGTGCTGGTCTCGATGAGGAAGTTCGCCGCCGACGACCGGGCGAAGGAGCGGAGGCTCGCCTCGCTGAGGGTGACGCCGAACAGTGCGGTGATGGCGGTGATCCACAGGTTGAGCGGGAGGCCCGGTGCCTCGGCGAACGCGAGGGCGGTGAGTGCCGCGCCGGCCGGCAGGTCGCTCGTCACGGGTGGGAGCAGGGCGATGTATTCACGCACGGCCTCGTTCACGGTCGGGGCGAACGAGAGCTCCTCGCGATCGACCGGGCGGCTGTCGTGCATGCCGTGGGCGCGGGCGACGAGACCGGCGACCAGGAAGTTCCCGGCGGCCAGGGTGGCGATGCGATCCGCGATGGGGACGGCGATCCGGTCGTCGTTGTAGGGGTTGTCCGGGCGTTCGTCACCGAACAGTTGGAGGCAGGCCAGCGCGTACTCGGCCAGGTCGGCCTGTTCGAAGTACTCCGGGGCGTCCAGGTCCAGGAGCCGGACGGCGGCCCCGAAGGGTGAGAGGAGGTCGCCGGCGTCGTCCTTGCGTCTGCTGCCCACCACGACCCGTACGCCGAGGTCGGCGCACGTCTCCGCCAGGGGCAGGGCGATCCGGCTGAGGATGGTGCGGGCTTCCTGGGCGTTGGTGGCCTCGTCCAGTGCGTCGATCACCACGGCGAACGTGCTCTTCGAGCGCTGCGGCAGCACGGTCCGCAGCTGCGGGGCGAGGTCGCTGACCTGGTCGGGTACGGAGGCGGAGGCCGCTCGGGCGATCTCGCGGGCCACGTCCAGTGCGGTCTTGCCCTTGGCGTGCACGGCGCAGGCGACCGAGCCGAGGGGTGCTCGTACCGCGTAGTCGGTGGTGGGGAGTTCCTTGGCGATGCCGGGGTCCGCGGTGGTGACGATGCGTCCGAGCACGGCGGATTTGCCCACTCCTGGGGATCCCGTGACGACGAGGACCTGCCGCCGGGCCTGGTCGCCGCTGATCCACGAGATCACTTCGGTCAGGGCCGCGGCGCGTCCGTGGAAGCGGAAGCCGCGTTCGGCGTCCGTGCTGACTCCTCGGGAGCGTGGTCGCCAGTGGCGTCCGGCTTCCGGGTCCGTCTCGAGGCTCCATCCCCATGCGGCCAGGGCGCTCTCGCCGGCCGCTTCCGCGGACCACTCGGTGAGCAGGTGCAGCTTCTGCTCCGGCAGGACGCGGTCGATCTCGCGGATGGTGAGGGCGCGTGCGTCGCCGTTCTCGGCACGTGCCTGGCCGACCATGCCGACGACGGCCTGGTAGTCGGAGGACCAGACGGCGGCACCGCTGTATCCGGGTTTCACCAGATACCGTGAATCGGTGTCCAGTCGGACCCAGCCGTAGGAAAGTGACTCACCGACCTCGCCGGCCGAGGAGTTGCCCAGCATTCCGTCGGGGAAGCCGAACGACCACCATGAGTCGCCCACCAGGTCGTCCTTCGTCGGTCTGCGCAGGCGCGCGGCCAACTCGTAGGGGACTTCCTCCTCGAGGACCAGGACTGCCGCGTCCCAGTCCTCCTGTTCCTCGATCGGCGGCACGAACAGTTCCTGCACCCGGATCCGGCGGTGGGACCACTCCTCCGCCTTGGGCAGTGCCACCCACAGGCCGTCGCGTCCGACCCCGTTGACGCAGGCGACGTGCGCGCAGGTGACCACCCGGCGGCTGTCGATCAGGAAGCCCGAGCCCAGGGGCTTCCTGTCGCGCTCTTCGGCATGGATCGCCGCGACCCAGGGGCTGGACGCGGGGCGCGGTCTACTCTCCCCCGCGGCGTTCATTCCTGCCCTGTGGACGCGTTCTCGGCACCCCCGGTGCGCCAGGTCATCGTGATCTCGAAGTTGGCTTCGGTCGCCGCCTTCGCCACCAGCCAGTTCGCCGTTCCGTTCACCTTGACGCCGAACTTGACCTGCACCTCGTCCGGGCAGAACTCCTTGGCCTGCTCCATCACCGTCCGGGCGGCCTGCACGGCCGGCTCCACCGCCGTGCGGACGCGGCTGACGACCTGGCCCGCCCCGACCGGATGCCACTCCTCGGACGGCTCCACCTCGAACTGGACGACCGTCTCGTCGTCCAGTTCGTACGACACCACCTGAGACGACACAGGACCTCCCCCGTCATGTGAGTTCACTGCAAAGGGTACTGACAGTCCGTCGAGCGGCACAGACGAACGGCCGGGGTTGTCTTCAGGCGGTGGTCCGGTGGGGGGCCGTGGGGCTCCGGTAGGGCTCCGGTGGCGGTCCGGGCGGGGCCCGGGTCCGTCCCTGGCCCGGACCGTCGACGCACGGCTCTCACCCAGGGCGACGGGATTACTCCGCTGCGTCACGGAGGAGACGGGTCAGTAACTTTCGCCAACTCACAGGTGAATTCCAGCCAACGTGCAGGTAAAGTCCGACCACCTACTTGAAGAGAGAACGTCCGTACGCATCGGCTTCCGGCCCGCGGCAACCTGATCGCGCCAGTCAGCAAGTCCGAGCTCGAGGATGTCCAGTCGCCTGGAGCCCGCGAAGTGTCAGCTTCCCCCTTGGCCGCCCGGTTGCGTACCGGTGCGGCGCGTTTCCTCCTGCCCACGGTGCTCGCCCTGTCGTTCGCCGTTCAGGCGGTGGGCGCCTTCCTGCCCAGTGTCCCCGTGCTCGTCGCCGCCACCGTCGCCGGGGTGGCCGCGGACGTCGCGCTGCACCGGTGGCAGCGGGGCGTCGCCGCCGCGCTCGGGAGACTGCACGCGACCGTGTTCGTACGCCAGGTCGTGCGGGACCTGCTGCTGGTGGTCGGCCTGATACGCATCGAGGAGCAGGACTACGAGACGCGGTACCTCGCCCTCGTCTGCGGTCTGCTGGTCTTCTACGCCCTGCACTTCGCCTGCCAGGCGGCCGCGGTCCTCGTCCGCCGCTCCCGCACCCTGCCCGTGGTGACCCGGAACATCGACGCCTCGGCGCTGCGGCTGAGCGCGGCTCCCCCGGCGCTGCTGATGCGCCGCTCCGGGCAGCGGCTGCTCATGTTCGGTCTGCCGTCGACGGCCGGGCTGCTGGTCACCGCTGTGAACGGCTCGGCCCGGTGGGCCGCCGCGGGGATCTCCCTGTCCGCCGTCCTCGCGCTGGTGGCCGTCGGCATGCTGCTGGTGCGGCTGCTGCCGGGGCGCAGGCCGGTGACGAGCGAGCAGGCGCTGGAGTGGTTCGAGGCGTGGCTCGCCGAGTACCGGCCGACGGTCGGCATGTACTTCTCCGGCGGCACGAGCTCCGCCTACCAGGCGAACATGTGGCTGGAGCCACTGGCCCGGCTGGAGGGCCGTCCGCTGATCGTGCTGCGTGAGCGGTTCATGGTGCGGAAGATCGCGTCGACGGACATCCCGGTCGTGTGCCTGCCGAAGGTCGCCGACCTGATGCGGCTGGAGCAGTCCACGCTGAAGATGCTGATCCACCCGTCGAACTCGGGGAAGACCTCGCAGGTGCTGCGGATCCCCACCATCAAGCACGCGTTCGTCAACCACGGCGAGAGCGACAAGCTGTCCAGCTGCAACCCGTACGCGAAGGCGTACGACGAGGTGTGGGTGGCCGGTCCCGCGGCGCGCGAGCGGTACGCGCTGGCGGCCGTGGGCGTCGACGACCGCGACGTCGTGGAGATCGGCCGCCCGCAGCTGGACGTCATCGAGCCGTACGCCGGTGCGCCCACGGGCACGTACACCACGGTGCTCTACGCGCCCACCTGGGAGGGCTGGGACGGCAACCCGGGCAACACCTCGGTCGTCGAGGCCGGCGAGAACATCGTCCGCGCCCTGCTGGCCGACCCGGGAGTCCGGCTCCTGTACAAGCCGCACCCGCTGACCGGCTCGGTCGATCCCCGGGCGGGGGCCGCGAACGCCCGGATCCAGGAGATGATCCGCGCCGCGGCCGCCCGGCGGGCCGCCGAGCACGCCGACGAGCGGCCGGACCCGTCCGTGGCGGCGGAACTGGCCGCGCGGACCGCCGAACTCGACCGACTGACCACGTCGTCGTTCCGGCCCGGCGCGGACGACGCGGAGCGGATGCTGCTCCAGGGGGTTCCGGAACCCGGTCGGGGCGCGGCCGTGGCCGCCGCCACCGCCGCCTGGGAGGCCGCGTACTGGGCCTCGTTCCCCGCGTGGGAGCACCGGATCGTCACGGGGGCGCGACCGAACGTCTACGCCTGCTTCAACGTGGCCGACCTGCTGGTCAGCGATGTCTCCAGCGTCATCTCGGACTACCTGGAGAGCGAGAAGCCGTACGCCGTCGCCAACACCAGCGGCCTCGCCGAGGACGACTTCCGGGAGACCTTCCCCACCGTCCGGGCGGGCGCCGTCCTCACCCCAGACGCCTCCGGGATACCGGCCCTGCTGGAGTCCGTGCGCCACCCCGAGCACGACACCTACGCCGAGGCCCGCGCCGAGCTGAAGCTCCACCTGCTCGGGCCGTCCGACCCGCCGTCCGTCGCCCGCTTCAACGACGCGGCCCGTGCGCTGTGCGCGGCGGCCGACGAGCACCGGGCGGGCATGGCGGTACGGGCGCTCCCGGCGATCCCGACGCAGCGGGACGCCGGGGCGGCGCTGGACAGCGGGCAGGTCACGGGCTGAGGACGGGGCGGGATCCGGTGCTGCCGGGTTCCGCCTCCCTGGTGGGATTCCCGGTAGGATGGGTGGCATGAGCGAACCTACCGGCAAGTACTCGATCACCATGCCGCGTGACATCGCCGAAGCCGCCAAGGCCCGCAGCGGACCCTCGGGCCTGTCCGCCTATGTCGCCGCCGCCGTCGCTCGCCAGATAGAACGCGACAACCTCAACGAGTTGATCGCCGTCGCCGAGGCCGAACACGGCACCGTCACGGACGAGGAGATCCAGGCCTTGCGTGACCAGCTCCACCAGGCGCGTCGCGAGCAGACCGAGGGCGGGGCAAACGCAGCGTGACGCGCTCCTCCGCCGTTCCCGGCGGCACACTTGTTCTGGACAGCGAGGGCCTCGCCAAGGCTGTACTGCGCGATCGCACTGTCACCGGTTGGCTCGCCCTCGCTCGCGCCGACGACCTCCGAGTGATCACCTCCGCGGCCACCCTCGTCGAGGTGGTCCATCCGCGGATCAACCGCCCGGCCCTGGAGTGGACACTGTCCCGACTCGTCGTCGAACCGGTCACCGAGCACATCGCCCGCCACGCCGCCGCGATCCTCGCCGACGCCGGCCTGCACGGCCACAAGTACGCCGTCGACGCCATGCTCACCGCCACCGCGCTGGCGGCCCCCGGACCGGTCACCGTCCTGACCTCCGATCCGGATGACCTCACCACGCCGTGTGGCGGGAGGGCCACCGTGGTCAAGGTCTGACCCGGAGGAGAACCGCTCCGGTGACGCATGCTCATGCGGAGCGCTTGCGAGAGGCGGCGGTCTTCTTCGCCGTGCTCTTCGTCGTGGTCTTCTTCGCCGCGGCCTTCTTGGCGGCGGAGTCGGTGGCCGACTCGGCCGTGGCCTTCGCCGTCGATCTGCCCGCCGTCGTCTTCTTCGCGGTCTGGGCCTGCTTGGCGGTCGACTTCCTCGCCGGCGCCGACGTCTTCTTCGCGGCCGTGCGGCCGGCGGCGGACGTCGACTTCTTGCCGCCCGTCTCCTTGGGGGCGGCGCTCGTGAGGGATCTGGTGCCCGCGGCTTCCTCGCCGCGGGACTCCCTCGCGGCCCGCACGCTGTTCTCCAGTGCGGCCATCAGGTCGAGCACCTTGCCGCCCGACGGCGGGGCGGGGAGCTCCGGTGGTGTCTCGCCGGCCGCCTTCGCCGCGATGACCTCCTCGAGGGCGTCGCGGTACTCGTCGTGCAGGTCCTGCAGGTCCACCTCGCCGAGGGTGTCCATCAGCGCGTCCGCCAGGTCCAGTTCCTTGTCGCGGACGGTGACCCCCACGTCCGGGGCGACGCCCTCGGGGGAGCGGACCTCGTCCGGCCAGAGCAGGCCGTGCATGGCGATGGCGTCCCCGACGACACGCAGCATGCCCAGCCGTTCCCGGCCGCGCAGGGCGTACTTCGCGATGGCCACCTTGTGGCTGCGCTTCAGGGCCTCACGCAGCAGCGTGTACGGCTTCGCCGCCGGGGCGCCGCTCGCCGCGAGGTAGTACGCGGCGTCCATCTGGAGCGGGTCGATGCGCTCGGCCGGCACGAAGGCGACGATCTCGATCGTCTTCGCGGTGGGGATCGGCAGCTGGGAGAGGTCCTCGTCGCTGATCGGGATGATCGTCCCGTCCGCGTCCTCGTAGCCCTTGCCGATCTCCGCCTGGGTGACCTCGCGGTCCTCCAGTTCGCACACCTTGCGGTAGCGGATGCGGCCGCCGTCCTCGGTGTGGATCTGGCGGAAGGAGATGGAGTGGCTCTCGGTGGCGTTCACCAGCTTGATCGGGATGCTGACGAGACCGAAGGAGATGGCGCCGTTCCAGATGGATCGCACGTGCAGCACCCTTGCCTTTCCGTCGTTTCGTCCAGCTTTGTCGGAGTGTGCGTGGGATTCTCATCGTATGACGCCTATCACAGAGGTGGAGGGGCGGAGGGTCGCGCTCAGCAATCTGGAGAAGGTGCTGTATCCGGCGACCGGCTTCACCAAGGCCGAACTGCTGCACTACTACGCGGTGACGGCCGACGTGCTGCTTCCCCATCTCCGGGACCGGCCGGTGTCGTTCCTGCGGTATCCGGACGGGCCGGGCGGGCAGGTCTTCTTCACCAAGAACGTGCCGCCGGGTACGCCCGACTGGGTCACCACCGCCGAGGTGCCGCGGTCGGAGGGGCCGGCGCGGATGGTGCTGGTGCAGGATCTGGCGTCGCTGATGTGGGCGGCGAATCTCGTCGCGGAGTTCCACACGCACCAGTGGGTGATCCAGGATCCCGGGTGCGCGGACCGGCTCGTCCTCGATCTGGACCCCGGGCCGCCGGCGGGTGTGGCGCAGTGCTGCGAGGTCGCGTTGTGGCTGCGGGAGCGGCTGGCCGCGGACGGGATCCCGGCGTACGTCAAGACGTCCGGGTCGAAGGGGCTGCACCTGCTGGCGGCGGTGCGGGGGGCGTCCTCGGAGCGGGTGTCGGAGTACGCGAAGGGGCTGGCGGTGGAGGCGGAGCGGGCGATGCCCCGGCTGGTGGTGCACCGGATGACGCGGAGTCTGCGGCCGGGGAAGGTGTTCGTGGACTGGAGTCAGAACGCCGCGCGGAAGACTACCGCGACGCCTTACACCGTGCGGGCGGGGGCCGAGCCGTATGTCTCGGCGCCGGTGAGCTGGGAGGAGGTGGCGGGGTGCGGGGGTGCTGCGCAGCTTGTGTTCCGGGCGGGGGATGTCGCTGCGCGGGTGCGGGAGTACGGGGATCTGCTGGCGCCGTTGCTGGATGGGGGGCGGGCGGCCGTGTTGCCGGGGTGAGGGGTTTCGCCCCCGCCGCCCCTGCCCTTCCCGTCCTCCAGGGGCTGCGCCCCTTCGACCCCGCCGGGGGCTGCGCCCCCCCCGTGGCCCCGGCGGGGCTCCGCCCCTGCACCCCGCTGGGGGCTGCGCCCCCAGACCCCGCTTCGGCCCTGAAGGGGCCTCGTCCTCAAACTCCCCCGGAGGGGCCCCAGACGGGCTGGGATTCAGCGGCCGGTGCCCTCAAGGCACCCAGACAGGCCGGAATCCCCGGTCAGCGCCCACAAGGCACCCAGACAGGCCGGAATCCCCGACCGGCACCCACAAGGCACCCAGACAGGCCGGAATCCCCGACCGGCACCCACAAGGCACCCAGACAGGCCGGAATCCCCGACCGGCACCCACAAGGCACCCAG
>NZ_JBSFIK010000015.1:31151-40659 GCF_053597535.1 Streptomyces sp. NPDC001348
AGACGGGCTGGTTGGGCTGAGTAGTCCCCGACCGACGCCAGAACGGCACCGCCTCACACCCTCCCCCACGTCCCCCGGTCCCGGGCCATCGCGTGCAGTGCCTCCACGTCCGCCGGTTTCAGTACGCCTCCCAAGCGGGACAGGCTTTCGATGTCCGGGGCGCGCAGGACCCGGACGTCGCGCGGGGGTACCGGTATCGACACCTCGCCGGGGTCGACCAGGGCGAGTACGGGGCGGACCTCCGCGGTGAGGGCGTGGGACGCGCGGTCGGCGGCCGTGCGGGCCCGGCGGAGGAGGGGGAGCGGGTCGCGGCGGCCCAGGGTGACCATCGGGTCGGTGACGAGGACGCGGTGGCGGCGGGCGTTCACCGTGTGGACGGCGAAGAGGCCGCCGGGGCCGATCACCAGGTGGTGGATGCGGTCGCCGCCGGGCAGGGGGACGGAGTGCAGGGTGTGCCAGCCCGTGCCGTCCAGCCGGTCCAGTGCCTCGCCGACCGTCTGCTCGGCCGCGAGGGCGCGGCGGCGCGGGTCGGGGCGCAGGCGGTGCGGCGGGGCGGGGTCGCGGTCGAGGGCGACGAGGAGCGCCTCGCCGGGGCGGTTGGGCGCCAGGTCGTCGTCCGGGTGGAGGGTGAGACGGGCCATCTCGGCCGGGGAGGGGACCGGTGGCGGTCCCACCGTGACCGGGCCGGTCAGGAAGGGGCCCAGGGCCCGGAGCACGTCCTCCTCGTGGTCCTCGCTGAGCAGGTTGACCCGGCCCGCCTCACGGTCGTACCAGGCGATGTTGCCGCCGTCCCTGCCGCAGACGTACAGCCGTTCCTGTCCGTGCCGCCAGGTCGGCACGACGCGCAGTCCGCTCATCCGCCATCACCCCTCGACCATGGGAACAGGCGGGGTGCTCCCCGGGCAATAACCCCGTTACCGTTGACAGCGGTGGGGGACGGAGTGGGGGAGGCGCCGTTGCGTACCCGCAGGAGACAACCCGACGTACCGGCTCCGGGTACCCCGTGGAGCGAGATAGTGCCGGGCCTGTGGATGGGCGGCCACGAGTTCCGGGGCCCGGCGGGGCAGCTGGAGTTCGCCGTCGTGCGGGACGAGTTCGATCTCGTACAGACGCTGCTTCGGCTTCCGGGGCATGGGCCGGAGCCGGGCGTCGAGCATCATGTGTGGCCGATTCCCGACGGTCCGCTGGACGGTACGCAGCTCGCCGGGGTGATGCGGCTGGCCCGGGCGGCGAACGAGGCGCTGGACGCGGGCCGCAAGGTCCTCGTCCGCTGTTACCACGGGTACAACCGATCGGGCCTGGTCGTGGCGCATGCGCTGATGCGCCGGGGGCACGGCGCCGAGGACGCGATACGGATCGTCCGCGGCCGGCGCTCCCCCTGGGCGCTGCACAACGAGCTGTTCGTCGAGTACCTGCGCACGGGCCTGACCACCGCTCGCCTCCTGGAGGAGTTGGCCGAATAAGGTGTGCTGGGCCGCCGCGCGGCCCGCTTGACCGAAAGATTCCGGCCACAGGAGCACCGTGCCCCGCACCCGCCCGACCCGCACCGCCCGCGCAGCCTGCGCCGTCGCCCTGGTGGCGCTGGCCGCGGCCGGCTGCGGTGACACGGGCGGTCTGCGCGCCGCCGGGTCCACCCCGGCGGCGGTCGGCCCCGACCGGCTCTGGCCCGACCTGCGCCCGGCGTCCAGGCCGGCCTGGCCCTACGACGAGGGCAGCACGGAGACCGTGAAGGGCGTCACCGTGCCCGGCGACGACGTCCACCGGGTCGACCCGGTCGCCGTCGTCCGCGCGGAGACGGCGGCGCACCCGGACGACTACGGCCCCAAGGGGGCGTACCACGCCGCGGCGGTCCGGATGGACGACTGCGAGCGGGGCGGGGACGCACGGCGGTGCCCCGTGCTGAAGGCGTACTACCGCGACCTGACCGGGGACGGGCGCGACGACATGACGTTGGGGTTCCGGCTGTATCCGACGAACCAGACGGCCGTGCGGGTCTACACCGTCGAGCACCACAGGCTGGTGCAGGTGCTGGCCGACGACGACGCGATCATCGGGGTCGAGCTGGCCGGCCGGACCGTGATCGTCCGCTCCCCGGCCGGGATCACCGGCTACGAGTACCGCACCACCTGGGCGTGGGACCCGCACCAGCGCGCGATGGTCTTCTCCCGGGACGAGTTCCTGCGCACCGGCAGGCACGGCGCCGGACGGGGGCACAGGGCCCCCGCGCCCTCCCCGTCGCTGTCCCCCTCGGCGAGCCTGCGATGAGGGGCCCGCTGGCGGGGCTTCCGCGAGGGCTGCGGGTTCCACGGCCGAGGCTTCCGCGGCCGATACCTCCCCGGCCGAGGCTGCCGCGGTGGGCCGGGACGCTGGCCGTGAAGACGGCCGGGTTCATCGTGGTGATGTGCTGTGCGCTGGCCGCGCTGCTCGGCGTCCTGGTGCACGTCTCGGTGACCGACCAGACCGTCGGACAGGCCCGGCACCAGGCGCTGGACCGGCTGACCGAGGCGACCGCGGCGTTCCAGGCGGGCGACGCCCTGCCGCACGGCGCCGGCGTGGACCCCGCGGGGCTGCCCGCGGCGCTGCGGAAGCTGGCGGTGACCGGGGAGCGCGGCACGATGGTCGGCACGCACCACGGGCACCCCGCTATGTGGGCGGCGGGCCCCGTCGACGGCGGCCGGACGCTCGCGGTGGAGGTCGACTACTCGCAGCAGGCGGGCACCATAGCCGGCCTGGACCGGGCGATCCTGTGGTCGTCGGCCCTGGCCATCGGGGCGACGCTGCTGGTCGGCGCGTTCGCGGTGACCCGCGTGACGCGGCGGCTGCACGGCACGGCGCGGGTGGCCCGGCGGATCAGCGCCGGTGACCTGGACGCGCGCGTGAACGATCCGCTCGCGCAGGATCCGACCCGCCCCCAGGACGAGGTGGCCGCGGTCGCGGACGCTCTGGACTCCATGGCGTCGTCGCTGCAGAGCAAGCTGCTGAGCGAGCAGCGGTTCACCGCGGACGTCGCGCACGAGCTGCGCACCCCGCTGACCGGGCTGCACGCGGCGGCCGAACTGCTGCCGCCGGGGCGGCCGACGGAGCTGGTGCGCGACCGGGTGGCGGCGTTGCGCACCCTCACCGAGGACCTGCTGGAGATCTCCCGGCTGGACGCCGGCCGGGAGCGGCTGGAGCTGGACACGGAGGACCTGGGCGCGCTGGCGGAGCGGGTGGTACGGGCGTCGGGCACGGACACCGGGGTGCGGGTCGTACGCAACGCGCGCGTGGAGACCGACCGGCGGCGGCTGGAGCGGGTGCTGGGCAATCTCGTGGCCAACGCGCACAAGCACGGGCGTACGCCGGTGGAGCTGACCGTGGACGGGCCGGTGGTGACCGTACGGGACCACGGTGACGGCTATCCGGAGTACCTGCTGCTGCACGGCCCGCAGCGCTTCCGCACCGAGGGCGGCGCGAAGGGGCACGGGCTCGGGCTGACGATCGCGGTGGGCCAGGCGGAGGTGCTGGGTGCCCGGCTGACCTTCGCCGACTCCCCGGACGGCGGTGCGGTGGCGACCCTGACCCTGCGGTCCGACATCTCGCCGACGGAGGGATGAACAGGGCACATCCGATGTCACATTTAGGTAGGTTCCGGACATGACCAAGGCCGGAACCACCGTGGCGGCGGCACAGCCCCAGGCGCCCGCCGTACCCCTCCCCCGGCGCCGTGGCATCGAACTCGCCCTGATCGTGCTGGCCGTCCTGCTGTCCGTGTACGGCTACTGCGCCGTCGGTCTGGCCCGCTACGGCACCGTGCCGTCCGGTGCGGCCGGCTACGGAGCGGGGCTGGGCGTCCTCGCCCTGCTCGCGCACACGGCCGTCCGGGTGCGCGCCCCGTGCGCCGATCCGCTCCCGCTGCCGATCGGCGTGCTGCTCAACGGTCTGGGCCTGGTGCTGATCTACCGGCTCGACCTGGTGACACCGTACGACCGGGCGGCTCCGGCCCAGCTCGTGTGGTCGACGCTGGGCGTGGCCCTGTTCATCGTGGTCGTGCTGCTGCTGCGCGACCACCGGGTGCTGCAGCGCTACGCCTACGTGTGCGTGGCCGCCGCCCTCGTGCTGCTGACGCTGCCGGTTCTGTTCCCGGCGGTGAACGGCGCCCGCATCTGGATCCGGATCGCCGGATTCTCCATCCAGCCGGGCGAGTTCGCGAAGGTGCTGCTCGCGGTGTTCTTCGCCGCGTACCTGGCGGCCAACCGCACCGCGCTCGCCCACAGCGGCCGCCGCGTCGGGTGGCTGCTGCTGCCCACGGGCCGGGTCCTCGGCCCGATCGTCGCCATCTGGCTGCTGAGCGTCGGCGTCCTGGTCCTGGAGTGCGACCTGGGTACCTCGCTGCTGTTCTTCGCCCTGTTCGTGGTCCTGCTGTACGTCGCCACCGGCCGCACCGGCTGGATCGCGGTCGGCCTGCTGCTCGCGGTGCTCGGCGCGGTCGCGGTCGGCCGGCTGGAACCGCACGTGCACGGCCGGGTCGAGGACTGGCTGCACCCGTTCGCCACGATCGACGCCGGCCGGGGCCCGGGCCAGCTCGCGCAGTCGCTGTTCGCCTTCGCGGCGGGCGGGGTCGCCGGCACGGGCCTGGGTCTCGGCCATTCCACCCTGATCGGCTTCGCCACCAAGTCGGACTTCATCCTGGCCACGGCGGGCGAGGAACTCGGCCTGGCCGGCCTCTCCGCGATCTTCCTGCTCTACGGGCTCCTCGTGGAGCGCGGCTACCGGGCGGGCCTGGCGCTGCGCGACCCCTTCGGCCGTCTCCTCGCGGTCGGACTGGCCTCGCTGGTCGCGCTCCAGGTGTTCGTGATCGCGGGCGGGGTGACGGGTCTGATCCCGCTGACCGGCATGGCGATGCCGTTCCTGGCACAGGGCGGCTCGTCCGTGGTCACCAACTGGGCGATCGTCGCCCTGCTGATCCGGCTGAGCGACTCGGCCCGCCGGCAGTACGACGGGCGGGAGGCCCCGTGACGAAGCACATCCACCGCGCCGCCGCCTTCTGCGTCCTGCTGCTGGCGGCCCTGCTGGTGAACGCGGCCCGCGTCCAGGTCGTCCAGAGCCGGTCCTACGACGGCAACCCGGCCAACCGCCGCCCCTCGATCGCCCGTTACCAGCAGCCTCGCGGGAACATCCTGGTGGGCGGCGAGCCGGTGACCGGCTCGTGGGACAGCGGGGAGCAGCTGCGCTACGAACGCAGCTACCGGTACGGCCCGTTGTACGCCCCGGTCACCGGGTTCTCCTCGCAGCGGTACGGGACGACACTGCTGGAGCACACCGAGGACGCGGTGCTGTCCGGCACCGACCCGATGCTGTCCGCGCTGCCGCTGTGGAACGACGTCGCGCGGGCCCGGAACGCCGGCGGTGACGTGGTGACGACTCTGTCCCGGGACGCGCAGCAGGCGGCGTTCAAGGGCCTGGGTGCCCGCAAGGGCGCGGTGGCCGCGATCGAGCCGGCCACCGGCCGGGTGCTGGCGCTGGTGTCGACGCCGTCGTACGACCCGACCGAGTTGTCCGGGAACGGTGAGGCGGTGGCCTCGGCCTGGGCGCGGCTGGGCGACGACCCGGAGAAGCCGATGCTCAACCGGGCGGTGCGGCAGACGTATCCGCCGGGTTCCACCTTCAAGGTGGTGACCGCGGCGGCGGCCCTCGACGCGGGCGCGGTGCGGGACCTGGACCGGCGGACGCGCTCCCCCGACCCGTACACGCTGCCCGGCACCAGGACGAGGCTGACGAACGAGTCCGACGGCTGCCGGGACGCCTCGGTGCGGATGGCCTTCGAGTGGTCGTGCAACACGGTGTTCGCCAAACTGGGCGTGGACACGGGCGCCGAGCACATGCGGGCCACGGCGCAGGCCTTCGGGTTCAACGACCGGCACCTGAGGATCCCGTTCCCGGTCGCGCCGAGCACCTTCGACCCGGGCGTGGACCGGGCGCAGCTGGCGCTGTCCTCGATCGGGCAGTTCAACACCCGGGCCACACCGCTGCAGATGGCGATGGTCGCGGCGGCGGTCGCGAACGGCGGGCAGCTGCGGCCGCCGTACCTGGTGGAGCGGATCACCCGCAGGGGCGGTGAGACCGTGGCGGAGTACGGCCCCCGCCCGCCGCGCCTGGTGATGCGGCCGTCGACGGCCGCGCGGATGCGGGAGCTGATGACCGACGTGGTGCGGGAGGGGACCGGCGGCAACGCCGCGATCCGCGGTGCCACGGTCGGCGGCAAGACCGGCACCGCCCAGCACGGCATCGGCAACTCCGGTGTCCCGTACGCCTGGTTCGTCTCCTGGGCGCAGGCCGACGACGAACTGGAGCCCAAGGTCGCGGTGGCGGTGGTGGTGGAGGACGCCTCGGCCGACCGCGGTCACATCAGCGGCGGGGGTGACGCGGCGCCGATCGCGAAGGCGGTGATGGAGGCGGTTCTCGGTCGGTGAGACGGGGCCGGGCGGTCCGGCTCCGTACGCCTGCACGCCGACGGGACGCTCTTCCGGCTGCTGGGTCTAGCGGCGGCGGTTGATCGCCGTGAGGTCGATGTCGATGGGGAACGGGACGGTGAGCTTCAGCTTGTCGTGGTAGATGCCGGTGGGCACGTATGTCTTCGTCGGTGGGTCGAGCTCGTGGACATAGACGACGGGGAGGCCGTCCTCCTGCTCCACCCTCCAGAAGTGCCGGATACCCGCGGCGGCGTACTTGCGTGGCTTGGTCTCGCGGTCACGCGCCACTGAGTCCTCGGACACGACCTCGACGGCCAGGATGACGTCCTCCGGGAGGAGCCGGGTGTCCTTGGGGCCGGTGTCGGCTCCGGCGCGGACCACCAGGACGTCCGGCTCCGGCCGGCTGAATCGGTCGAGCGTGATCGTGAACTCTCGGTAGACATCGAACTCGTCCGGCGCCTGCTCAAGCAAGCTCATGTCGAGCAGCCGGATGGTAAGCATGTGGAAGGAGGTCTGCGGACTCACGAAGACGAGGCTCCCGTCGATCAGCTCCGTGTGCGGAGGAAGGTTGGGAAGCTCGTCCAGATCGTCGGCCGTCCAGCCGCCCGCCGGCGGACGGGGCCACTCGTAGTCCTCGTCCAGCCCGTAGTCACGCGCGGCGCTCATGATTACTCCCATGCGGCGGAGTCTGCCTGGCACAGCCAGCGTACCCGGGCGAATATGCCGATTCGTCCGTCAATCGAGTGATCGCCCGGTGAGGCGTTGCCCCTCCTCGATCGCCTCCCCCACCTCGGCCACCCGCTCCCGCTCCTCCGCCGCGAACCGCTCCGCGTCGAGCTGCTCGGCGATCTCCTCGTCCTGGGCCATCAGCAGGTCCAGGTTGGAGTCGCCCATCTCGAACACGCCCATGTCGACATAGGCCTGCTGCAGGCGCTTGCCCCACAGGCCGATGTCCTTGACGCAGGGCACGATGCGGCTGAAGAGCAGCTGGCGGAAGAGGCGGAGGAACTCGGACCGCTCGCTGAACTCCTCGGCCTCCGCCTTGGGTATGCCGAAGTTCTCCAGGACCTCGACACCCCGCAGGCGGTCGCGCATCAGATAGCAGCCCTCGACGACGAACTCCTCGCGCTCACGCAGTTCGGCGTCGGTGAGCTGCTTGTAGTAGTCCCGCAGGGCCATCCGCCCGAAGGCGACGTGCCGGGCCTCGTCCTGCATGACGTAGGCGAGTATCTGCTTGGGCAGGGGCTTGTCGGTGGTGTCCCGGATCATGCCGAAGGCGGCGAGCGCCAGGCCCTCGATCAGCACCTGCATGCCGAGGTAGGGCATGTCCCAGCGGGAGTCGCGGAGGGTGTCGCCGAGCAGGGACTGCAGGTTGTCGTTGATCGGGTAGAGCATCCCGATCTTCTCGTGCAGGAAGCGGCCGTAGATCTCGGCGTGCCGGGCCTCGTCCATGGTCTGGGTCGCGGAGTAGAACTTGGCGTCCAGGTCGGGGACGGACTCCACGATCCGTGCCGCGCAGATCATCGCGCCCTGCTCGCCGTGCAGGAACTGGCTGAACTGCCAGGAGGCGTAGTGCTGCCGCAGCTCGCCCTTGTCCTTGTCGGTCATCTTCGCCCAGTACGGCGTGCCGTACAGGGTCATCGCCTCCTCGGGGGTGCCGAGCGGGTCGTGGGGGTCGACCTCCAGGTCCCAGTCGATGCGCTTCTGCCCGTCCCACTGCTTGTCCTTGCCCTTCTGGTACAGGGCGAGCAGCCGGTCGCGGCCGTCGTCGTACTCCCAGCTGAAGCGGGCGGAACCGCTCGCCGGCACCTGCCACTGCGGGTCACCGGAGTCCATGGCGTAGAGGTCATAGGTCGACATACCCGCAGGCTCACACGTAGACGCCGAGTCAACAAGAGGTGCGCAGGGGATTGACGCCCTTGCTGACAGGCAGTCTCATAAGTGCCGCAGGGCACATGACTCCGGGCAACGAGGTGGGACAGCCATGACGACGGTGACGGAAGCCGAGGCGCTCGCGGGGCTGCGCGACGCGCTCGGCCTGCTCAAGGACCGGGAGCAGGTGGCCGAGCGGCTGCTCGCCTCTTCCGCCAGGCACTCCTTCGACCCGGACGAGGAACTGGACTGGGACGCGCCCTTCGAGGAGGGCAAGTGGTTCTGGCCGCCGGAGCTGGTGTCGCTGTACGGCACCCCGCTGTGGCGGCGGATGAGTGAGGAGCAGCGGATCCTGCTCTCCCAGCACGAAGCGGCGGCGCTGGCCTCGCTGGGCATCTGGTTCGAGATCATCCTGATGCAGTTGCTGGTCCGGCACATCTACGACAAGGCGGCGACGAGCGCGCACGTCCGGTACGCGCTGACCGAGATCGAGGACGAGTGCCGGCACTCCAAGATGTTCGCCCGGCTGATCTCCCGGGGCGACGCGCCCTGGTACCCGGTGAGCCGGGCCCACCAGAACCTGGGCCGCCTGTTCAAGACGGTCTCCACCACCCCCGGCTCGTTCACGGCGACGCTGCTCGGCGAGGAGATCCTGGACTGGATGCAGCGCCTGACGTTCCCCGACGAGCGGGTGCAGCCCCTGATCCGTGGTGTCACCCGCATCCACGTGGTCGAGGAGGCCCGCCACGTCCGCTACGCACGCGAGGAGCTCCGCCGCCAGATGGTGACCGCGCCGCGCTGGTCGCAGGAGTTCACCCGGGTCACCTCCGGCGAGTTCGCCCGCGTCTTCTCGGTCGCCTTCATCAACCCGGACGTGTACACCAACGTGGGCCTCGACAAGCGGGAGGCGATGGCCCAGGTGAAGGCCAGCGCCCACCGCCGGGAGGTCATGCAGACCGGAGCGAAGCGATTGACGGACTTCCTGGACGACATCGGGGTGCTGCGGGGGGTCGGCCGACGGCTGTGGAGGTCTTCGGGACTGCTCGCCTGAGACCGTCCCCGGCCGCGGCCCACCAGTCCACCGCCCCCCCCCCCACCCAGACCGATCGCACCAAACGGCTGACGGCCACGCGGCGGAGCCGCACATCGACACAGCCTGGACGACATCGGGGTGCTGCGGGGGGTCG
>NZ_JBSFIK010000015.1:40755-51005 GCF_053597535.1 Streptomyces sp. NPDC001348
GCCCCCCACCCAGACCGATCGCACCAAACGGCTGACGGCCACGCGGCGGAGCCGCACATCGACACAGCCTGGACGACATCGGGGTGCTGCGGGGGGGTCGGCCGACGGCTGTGGAGGTCTTCGGGACTGCTCGCCTGAGACCGTCGTCGCCGGGCCGGAGGGAGGCCCGGCCCGGGGAAGGGGCCCGGGAAAGGCAGCCCCGGCCGAGCGCGCTGCAAGCGATTACGCTGCGGAGCATGACCTCGCAGGCCCCCACTCCCGCCTACCGCCGGCTGAGCGTCGAGGAGCGGCGCAGTCAGCTGCTCGAGGCCGCGCTGTCCCTCTTCGCGCACCGGGCGCCCGAGGACGTGTCGCTGGACGACGTGGCGGAGGCGGCCGGGGTTTCGCGTCCGCTGGTGTACCGGTACTTCCCGGGCGGCAAGCAGCAGCTGTACGAGGCCGCGCTGCGCTCCGCCGCCGACGAGCTCGAGCAGTGCTTCGACGAGCCCCGCGAGGGCCCGCTGCTGCCCCGCCTGACCCGCGCCCTCGACCGCTACCTGGCCTTCGTGGACGAGCACGACGCCGGCTTCAGCGCCCTCCTCCAGGGGGGCAGCGTCGTGGAGACGTCCCGGACCAGCGCCATCGTCGACGGCGTACGCCGGGTCGCCGCCGAGCACATCCTCGGCCACCTCGGCGTCACGGAGCCGGGCCCGCGTCTGCGTATGACCGTCCGGATGTGGATCACGGCCGTGGAGGCGGCCTCACTGATCTGGCTCGACGAGGACAAGCAGCCGCCCGTCGGCGAACTGCGGGACTGGCTGGTGGAGCAGTTCGTGGCCGTCCTGACGGTGACCGCGGGCCGGGACCCGCAGACCGCCGAGCTGGTCACGGCCCTGTCCGGGGATGGCTGACACTGGTCCTGTGAAGAGTCAGGACACCCCCTTCGAGGGCGGCCCCATGGACGGGCGCGTGCTGCCCGTGCCGCTGGGCATGACCGGCCACCCCCCGAAGACGTACCGCATCCCCGTCCCGGACCCGGACGGCGGCCCGTCCACGGTGCTCGTCTACCGCCGGGTGCCGCGGGCGCAGAGCCGGCACACGGGGGTGGTGCGGGGATGGAAGTACGAGTACGCCCCGGAGGGCGGGACGGGCGGCGGGATCAGATGGCCCTGGTCCAAGCCCGACGCACCCCGGCCCGCCGGGCCGGACGACGCCGACGGGTGAAACCGTTGCGCCGAACGGCGCACACCTGTTGCACGGCTCGCGTGCACCCCCTTCATGCTCGCGGTGCGGAAATACGAATGGCGGATCGTCCGCCTACCGCATCGGAGGTGATGACGTGTCAGGAAGACTTCTGCGCCTGGTGTGTACGGCCGCGGTGGCGGCCCAGGCCGTCCTCGCACCCGCGCCCACCGCGGCCGCCGCCCCACAACCCCCGCGGACCGTGGCCGAACTGCTCACCGACCTGCAGCGGCTCTACCGGCAGGCCGAGCAGGCCACCCGGACCTACGACAGCACCGGGGAGCAGCTGAAGCGGCAGCGCGCCGAGGTCGACCGGCTGGAGCGGGAGCTGGCCCACGCCCGCCGCACCCTG
This sequence comes from Streptomyces sp. NPDC001348, assembly GCF_053597535.1. Taxonomy (NCBI): domain Bacteria; kingdom Bacillati; phylum Actinomycetota; class Actinomycetes; order Kitasatosporales; family Streptomycetaceae; genus Streptomyces; species Streptomyces sp. NPDC001348. Next base: position 42,329 of record NZ_JBSFIK010000015.1, read on the forward strand.
GACGACGGCAGGGACGCCGCCGGCCGACTGGCCCGCCAGCAGTACCAGAGCAGCACCGCCATCTCCCCGTACGTGCGCCTGCTGCTCGCCCGCGACCCGCAGCACGCTCTCGACGAGGGCCATGTGATCGGGCGGCTGGCACGCGAGCGGGCCAGGACCGTGGCACGGCTCGCGGACAGCGAGCGGCGCAGCGACCTGCTGGCCCGCCAGGCCCGCAAGGCCCTCGACGAGCAGCTCACCCTCGCCGCGCAGCGCGGGAAGGCCCGCGACGACGTACGCCGGCAGCTCACCGGGATCGAGAAGCTGCTCGCCTCCCTCACCCCGGAACAACTCACCGCGCTCGGCAAGGCGGAGCCCGCCGTCACACCACCGGCAGCGCAGGACACCGGCGATCCCGGCCGGAGCGGCCCTGGTTCCTGACCGGCGGTCAGCGGAAAGCAGCCGAGGAGCACGGACGGCCCCGGTGCAGCCGGGGCCGTCCGGCCGGAGACCGGATCGGTGGAGCCGCTCAGGCCCCGGCGACCGAGGCCAGGTAGGCACCCGTCTTCTCGGGGTCGTAGAAGAAGTTCTCGAAGTCCGCCGGGTCGTTGAACCCGTTGGCGAAGCGGTCGGCCACCGGCTGGAGCTGGCCCGCGGCGCCGATCAGGTTGAGGATGTGCTCCGGCGGCGGGGCCAGCATCGCGTTGGTCCACTTGGTGACGTGCTGGGCCGTCTGCCAGTAGCGGTCGAAGGTGGCCTGCATCCACTCCTCGTCGAAGGGCTTGTCGCCCTGCTCCAGGATGGAGGCGAGGTAGGCGGCCGCGCACTTGGACGCCGAGTTGGAGCCCTGGCCGGTGATCGGGTCGTTGGCGACGACGACGTCGGCCACGCCGAGCACCAGGCCGCCGCCGGGGAGGCGGCCGATGGGGTTGCGGACGGTCGGCGCGTAGCGGCCGGCGAGCGTGCCGCCCGCGTCGGTCAGCTCGACCCGGGTGGCCCGCGCGTACTCCCAGGGCGTGAACTTCTCCATGAGTTCCAGGGTCAGGGAGAGGTGTTCCGCGGGGTCCTTGACGCCCTTGAAGACGTCCAGCGGGCCGCCGGGTATGCCCTCCCAGAACAGGATGTCGGCGCGGCCGGAGTTGGTGAGCGTCGGCATGACGAACAGCTCGCCGACCCCGGGGACCAGGTTGCAGCGGACCGCGTCGTACTCCGGGTGCTCGGGGCGGGGGCCCAGGCCGTGCACGTACGCCACCGCCAGCGCGCGCTGCGGCTCGGTGTACGGGGACCGCTCGGGGTCGCGGCCGAACATGGACACCAGCTCGCCCTTGCCCGCCGAGACGAGCACGAGGTCGTACGTACGGGAGAAGTAGTCGAGGTCGGAGACCGCCGCGCCGTGGATGACCAGCTGCCCGCCGCGCTGCGCGAACGTCTCCATCCAGCCGGCCATCTTCACCCGCTGGTCGACGGACTGCGCGTACCCGTCGAGCCTGCCCACCCAGTCGATCACCCGCTGGGTCGGGCCCGGGTCGTGCGAGCCGGGGGCGGCCACCGAGACGCCGAGCCCTTCGATCTTCGGGGCCTGGGACTCCCAGAAGTTCAGCTTCAGGTCGCGCTCGTGCTGCAGTGCCGTGTCGAACATGCACTGCGTGGACATGACCCGGCCCGAGCGGATCTCGTCCGCGGTCCGGTTCGACATCAGGGTGACCTCGTACCCGTGCGACTGGAGGCCGAGGGCGAGCTGGAGACCGGACTGGCCGGCTCCGACGACGAGTATCTTCCGCATGCGGGTGGTGCTCCTAAATCGCTGCTTGGGGGCTACTCGGGCGTCTCGTCGAGCGCGTGGCCGACGAGTGCCAGCAGGGTCTCGATGGCCGAGATCCGACGGCGCGCGTCCATGATCATGACAGGTATGCGCGCGGGGATCGTCAGGGCCTCCCGCACGTCCTCGGGGTCGAACCGTTCGCTGCCGTCGAAGTGGTTGACCGCGACGACGTACGGCAGGCCGCAGCTCTCGAAGTAGTCCAGTGCGGGGAAGCAGTCCCTCAGGCGGCGGGTGTCGGCCAGCACCACGGCGCCGATCGCGCCGCGCACCAGGTCGTCCCACATGAACCAGAAGCGCTGCTGGCCCGGTGTGCCGAACAGGTAGAGCACCAGGTCGTCGTCGAGCGTGATGCGGCCGAAGTCCATGGCCACGGTGGTGGTCATCTTGCCGGGCGTGGCGGTGAGGTCGTCGGTGTCCTCGCTCGCCTCGGTCATCAGCGCCTCGGTCTGCAGCGGCGTGATCTCCGAGACGGAGGTGACCAGCGTGGTCTTGCCGACCCCGAAGCCGCCCGCCACGACTATCTTCGTCGCGACGGGGGCCCGGGTGCGGTCCGTCTGCCACGACTTCAGGTCCTCGTCGGACTCGGCGAGGGGGTCGCCTCCGAAGGGGGCGACGGCGTCAGAGACGGCGGAGTCCATTCAGCACCCTTTCCAGCAGTGCGCGGTCCGGCCGGCCGACACCGTGGTTCGTTCCGGTTCCGTACACACGGATCTTTCCCTGGTCCGCGAGGTCGCTCAGGAGGACGCGGACCACGCCGAGCGGCATCCTCAGCAGCGCGGCGATCTCGGCCACCGTGCGCATCCGGCGGCACAGTTCGACGATGGCCCGCATCTCCGGCATGACCGCGGAGAGCGGAGCACTCGTCAGTTCCCTGCGCTCCTCGGGGGCCTCGATCGCCGCCGTGGTCGCCACGAACGTCTCCACGAGCAGGACGTGCCCGAAGCGGGTACGGCCGCCGGTGAGCGAGTAGGGGCGGACCCGGGCGGGCCTGCGGTCGCCGCCGCGGACCGGGAGCCTGTTCGGCGTGCTGCTGCTCATCGAGCGCTCCCCGTCGACTCGGACTCCATGGACTTACGGAGCTCGCTGCGCAGCTCGGGCGTCAGGACGTGGCCGGCGCGGCCGACGAAGAGCGCCATGTGGTACGCCACCACGCTCATGTCGCACTCCGCGGAGCCGTGCACCCCGAGCAGCGAGCCGTCGCTGATCGACATCACGAACAGGCTGCCCTCGTCCATGGCGACCATCGTGTGCTTGACCCCGCCGAACCCCATCAGCTTCGCGGCGCCGACGGTGAGGCTGCCGATGCCGGAGACGATGGTGGCAAGGTCGGCGGAGGAGCCGCGGGGGCCCTTGCCCGGACGGGCCCGGCGGGCGTCCGCGGTGGCGGCGGGATCGGAGGACAGCAGGAGCAGGCCGTCGGACGAGACCACGGCGACGGACTGGATGCCGGGGACTTCGTCCACCAGGTTGGTCAGCAGCCAGTGCAGGTTGCGGGCCTCCCTGCTCAGTCCGAAGGTACTGGGCGCGGTCAACTGCTTGCCTCCTCGACTGTGCCCCCCGTGGCTTCTTCGGTTGTGGCGGCTTCCGCCTCCGCGTGGCGGTAGCCGGCCTGCGCCCCCTGGCGGAAGCCGCCGAGCCTGCGGCGCAGGGCCTCGGCGTCCACGGATCCGCTGTGCCGGCGCGGTTCCTGTGCCGGCGCGGTGATCTTCGGGGTCCGCTTGGGCAGGCCCTTCGCGGTGAGTCGCTCTTCGTCCTCGGTGCGGGTGTGTTCTTGCGCCTGCGCCTCGGCTGCGCCTTCGGCGGTTGTGCTGTCACCCGCACCACCCGCACCACCCGTGCGGATTTCGTGGTCGGGTGCGGGTGGCCCCAGTGGGGGCTCGGCGCCGTCGGCGGCTGCGGGGGCCGGGGCGGCGGGCGGAGCTTGCCGGGGCTCGGCGGCGGCCGCGGGTGCAGGGGCGGGGACCGGTGCCGCCGGTCGGGGCTCGGTGGCCTCGGGCTCAGGGCCCGGCGCGGACTGCAGGTCCGGGAGCAGGAGTTCCATCGTGCTCTCCGCGGGGGACTCGGGGATCTGCCCCGGCTCCCGCCCGGCGGGCTCGGGTGCGGGCTCCGCCGCGTCCGGTGCGTTCCGTACCGCCCGCTCCGCAAGGGTCACCAGCGGGTCCCCGCCGGTGTGGCGGCCGGGCAGGACGTTGGAGTTGACCTCGGCGTCCGCGCCCGGCAGGGAGAAGGTGTGGGTGCCGCCCGCGACGGTGGGCGCGGGTACGGCCGCCGCCGAGGGCTGGGACAGCAGGGCCACGGGCAGCACCACGACCGCGGCCACCCCGCCCTGCTTCTGTTCGCGGAGCTTGACCCGGGCACCGTGGCGGTGGGCGAGGCGGGCCACGACGTACAGGCCGAGGCCGAGGCCGTCCTCGCCCTCCTGGTCGTAGGGCGACTCGGGGTCGAAGTCGGTGAGGCGGGTGTTGAGGCGGTCCAGGCGCTCGGTGGTCATGCCGATGCCCTCGTCCTGCACGGAGAGCATGACCTCGCCGCTCTCCAGCAGCCAGCCGGAGACCTCGACGGGCAGGTCCGGCGGGGAGAAGGAGGTGGCGTTCTCCATCAGTTCGGCCAGCAGGTGGGAGAGGTCGTCGGCCGCGAAGCCGGCCACGTGCGCGTGCGGGGGCAGCGCGGCGATGCGCACGCGTTCGTAGCGCTCGATCTCGCTGACCGCCGCGCGGACGACGTCGACCAGCGGGACCGGGCCCGGGTGCTGCTGGACGTGCTCGGTGCCGGAGAGGACCAGGAGGTTCTCGCTGTGCCGGCGCATGACCGTGGCGAAGTGGTCGAGCTTGAACAGGGTGGACAGGCGCTCGGGGTCGTCCTCGCGTTCCTCCAGTCCCTCGATGACCGCCAGCTGGCGTTCCACCAGGCCGAGCGTGCGCAGCGCGAGGTTGACGAAGGTGCCGCCGATGCTGGTGCGCAGCCGTTCCAGCTGGGCCGCGGAGTCGGCGAGTTCGGCGCGCAGTTCCTCGCGGGCGTCGGCCATCTTCTGGCGCTGGCCGACCAGGTGCCTGCGGTCGGTCTCCAGGGTGGTGATGCGCTCCTGGAGGGCCGCGGCGTGCGCGTGCAGGGCGTTGACCGAGCGGACGACCTGGGCGAACTCGTCGTTGCGGCCGGTGAACTTCACCGGCTCCTCGGTGCCGGGGTCCGCCGCCTCGGCCAGGCGGGCCGAGCCCCGGCGCAGTACGGACAGCGGGCGGGTGAGGCTGCGGGCCATCGCGGTGGCGACGCCGACGGCCACCAGCATCAGGACGCCGAGAACGGCGATCCGGATCTCCAGCGCGGTGACGTCGTCGTCGCGCAGCTTGGCGAGGTCCTTGGTGCGGTGGTCGTAGAGGGAGGACTCCACGCCCCGCATCAGGTCGACCCGGGCGGACAGGGCCGCGTCCAGCTTCTTGGCGCTGGTGGCGAGGTCGTTGCCGCTCAGCGTCGGCTGGTCGGTCAGGGAGGCGAGGTACTTGTCGGCGGAGTTGACCTCGGGACCGGTGACCGTGGAGTCGTACGAGGTGACGGCCGTCTTCGGCGCGGTGTCGCGGAAGGCGGCGAGGGCGGCGTCCGAACGCAGCCTCGCCTGCTGGGCGGCGGCGGTGAGGGCGTCGCGCTGCTTCTTGTCGTCGCCCGAGGTGGTGGTGGTCGTGGTGGGCAGGCCGGTGGTCGGGCTGATCACCGTCTGCTCGCTGGACGGCACGTCGAGGGCGGCGACGAGCAGACCGCGGGCGGCGGCGGCCTGCTGGACGGCGGAGTCCAGCTCGGCGAGCGCGTGCGCGCCGGAGCCGGCCCGCGGGGGTGTCTGCTCGGCCAGCCGCTCGGCGAGCCGGTGGAGTTCGGTGATGGCGGCGGAGTAGGCCTGGTGCGCTTCGAGGGCCGTGCTCCTGCCGGTGAGCGCCGCCCGGCGCATGGCCGCGATGCCGTCGAGGTCCGTACGCAGCGCGTGGGGGAGGTCGGTGTCGGCGCGCAGGTCCTCGGTCTGCCGGTCGACGCGGGCGCTGCGCTGCTCGGAGGGCGCCCCGGACTTGGGGCGGCCAGCCGCGACGTAGGCGGTGACCTCGTCGCGTTCGTCGGCGAGCGAGTGGGCGAGGGTGAGGGCGTCCTGGGTGGTCTGCGCGAGGGTCACCAGGTCCTGCGAGTCGCTCAGCTCCCCGGAGGCGGTGAGCAGGGAGGGGACTCCGGCCCCGGCTATGGCGGCGGCCACCACGGCGACGGCGACTATGAGCCGGTTGCGTACGTGGGTGGGGCGGCCGGTGCCGACCGGGGTGCGCTCGACGTCCCCGTCGGAGGCCGTCTGGTTGCCTGTGCGCCGAGGCCGCGTCTTCTGCACCGGTGCTCGCATTCCTGAACTCGTCTACCCATGGGCCCGGGTGGCGCCCAGTCACATCGGTGCCAAGTGGTACCCGCACCCGGTACGGTCCGTCCCCCGACCCTCCCAGTGCCGGTGGTCAGTGGTCGCGCATCAACTGGCTCGCCACCCAAAGGAGTGAACATCGGTTGGGAGTTGGCGAGCAAGTTCCTCCGGCGTGTTCGCGGACCCCGTGTGGTGGGCCGGTTGGACGCGGACGGCAGGCTTTGGCAGGATTCGCCACCACGCCTTCCCGGAGTACGCCATTCCACCCCAAAACAGGCGCCTGACCTGCGAGGCGGCGAGAATTCCGCGATCGTTGGCAGCCTTTCGCGGATGTTGTGAAAGGGTCGTGCAGACTGGCCGAATGCGTACTGAACTCGTTTCGGAACCGGGTGACGCGAACCGCCCCAACGAGGACTTCGCCGCGGTCGGGCTACCGGCCTCCGGGCAGGGCGGTTGCGTCGTCGTCCTCGACGGTGTGACTCCACCGAGGGACGGCGCGGGGTGTCTGCATTCCGTCCCCTGGTACACCGCGCGACTGGGCGGTGCGCTGACCGAACTGACCGTTTCGCACCCTGATCTGACACTTCCGGAGATACTCTCCCGGGCGATCCGTCGAACAGCCGACGCACATTCGGCCACCTGTGACCTTTCTCACCCCCGCACCCCGCAGGCGACGGTGGTCCTGGCCCGCTGGACCCTGGACACCCTCGACCACCTGGTTCTCTCGGACTCCGCCCTGCTGCTGCGGTCTCCCGACGGCACGATCACCCCGGTCCTGGACGACCGGCTGGACCGGGTCCCGCGCGCCTGGCTGGCCACCGAAGCCGTCTGCGACGCCCGGGCCCGCAACAAGGAGGGGGGCTTCTTCACGGCCGCCGCGGACCCGGAGGTCGCCGCCCGGGCGGTCACCGGCAGCCTTCCCCGCCACGAGGTCGGCGCCCTGGCCGCGCTGACGGACGGCGCGACACGCTGGGTGGAGAAGTTCCGGGAGGGCGACTGGACGGCCCTGTTCGACGTCATCCGCAAGGAGGGCGCACGGGCGCCGGTCGACCGCGTACGGGAACGGGAGGCCGCGGACCGGGAGCAGCGGGCGTTCCTCGGGCACAGCAAGACGCACGACGACGCGACGGTGGTGTACGCGGAGCTGTGAGGCGGCCCCTGCCTGCCGCCCGGCCGGAGGGGGAGCCCGGCCGGACGGGCAGCCCGGGGGACGGGGGGAGACCTACTTCTCCGTGACCTCGTTCAGCTCGTGCAGCAGCCGTGCCAGTTCCGCCACCTCCCGCCGGTCCCAGTGCGCGAGCTGGCTGACGTACCGCGCGCGGCGGGCCTCGCGGACCTTGCCCACCCGGCGGCGTCCCTCGTCCGTCAGGCTCACCAGCCAGGCCCGGCCGTCCGCCGGGTCGGGTTCGCGGGCGATGAGCCCGAGCTCCTCCAGGGCGCGCAGCTGGCGCGACATGGTGGCCTTGCCGACCCCGATGTAGGCGGCGAGTTCCGTGGCGCGCTGGCTGCCGTGCTCGTCGAGGCGGACGAGGAGGCCGTACGCGGCCGGCTCCAGGTCGGGGTGGACCTCGCGGGCCATCTCGCCCTGCTTGGCGCGGGCACGCCGCAGGAACACCGTCAGCTCGCGCTCCAGCGCCAGGAACTCCTGGTCCGCACCGCTCGGCGTCACCTCGGCGGCAACGGGCTGTCCGCCGCCGTTCGCGTCCTCGTGCACGTCAGCACCTCTGCTCGGGTTTCCCGGTCCTGAAAGTTTTTGCCGGGCCTCGTCGTTGCCGCAGCTCTCCAAGTATTTCGCAGGCGTAGACCAACGGCGGCATTCGAACCCCCTTCCAAGCCGTCATCTACGTGCGTAGCTTCAAGAACAGGCCCTTACTGGCATGCTCACGCCAGCGGATCATCCGTGGGTCCCCCGCTTCTCCCCACCTCCCCATCTCTCCCCTCCCTCGTCACGGAGGCGCGTCATGTCCGTGTCCAGATCCGGTTCCCTCCGTCCGCGCGCTCTCACGGCGCTCACCACCGCCCTGCTCGCGGCCCTCTCCCTCGCCCTCCCCCCGTCCACCGCGCACGCCGCGAGCACTCCCGCCCGCGGCACCGCCCACATGGGCATGGGCGTCCTCGCCCACGACGGCCGGCACGGCACCCCCGCCCCCACCGCCGTCACCCGGACGGAGGGCGTCGACGTCTCCGCCTACCAGGGCAACGTCGCCTGGTCGACCCTGTGGAACAGCGGGGTCAGGTGGGCGTACACGAAGGCGACGGAAGGCACGTACTACACGAACCCCTACTTCGCCCAGCAGTACAACGGCTCCTACAACGTCGGCATGATCCGCGCCGCCTACCACTTCGCGACCCCGGACACCACGAGCGGCGCGACCCAGGCGAACTACTTCGTCGACCACGGCGGCGGCTGGTCCAAGGACGGCAGGACCCTCCCCGGCGCCCTCGACATCGAGTGGAACCCCTACGGTGCCGCCTGCTACGGCAAGTCCACCGGC
>NZ_JBSFIK010000015.1:51102-59771 GCF_053597535.1 Streptomyces sp. NPDC001348
ATGGCGGCGGCTGGTCCAAGGACGGCAGGACCCTCCCCGGCGCCCTCGACATCGAGTGGAACCCCTACGGTGCCGCCTGCTACGGCAAGTCCACCGGCGCCATGGTCAACTGGATCGCCGACTTCCTCGACACGTACAAGGCGCGCACCGGACGGGACGCGGTCGTCTACACGGCCACCAGCTGGTGGAGCCAGTGCACGGGCGACTACGGCGGCTTCGCGTCGGACAACCCGCTGTGGATCGCGAAGTACGCGTCGGACCCGGGGACGCTGCCGTCGGGGTGGGACTTCTACACCATGTGGCAGTACACCTCGTCCGGGCCGACGGTCGGGGACCACGACAGGTTCAACGGGGCGCTGGACCGGGTGGTCGCCCTCGCGAAGGGCTGACTTCACGGCCGGCGTGACGGCTGCCGGTGCCGGGCGGTGCCGGTGCCGGTGCCGGCCGGCGTGACGGCTGACGCACGGCGAGGGCCCGGGCCTCCCTCACGGGACCCGGGCCCTGCCTCTCCGGTCTCCGCGGGCGGAGCCCGCTATGGGCACCGCGTCACGCCGCGGCCGGAACCTCGGGCGTCGCGTCGCTGGTCGCGGGAGCGAGCGCCAGCTCCAGGACCTGGCGGACGTCGGTCACGGCGTGGACGTCGAGCTTGTCCAGCACCTCGGCCGGGACGTCGTCCAGGTCGGGCTCGTTGCGCTTGGGGATGATCACGGTGGTCACCCCGGCGCGGTGCGCGGCGAGCAGCTTCTGCTTCACACCGCCGATGGGCAGCACCCGGCCGGTCAGCGAGACCTCGCCGGTCATCGCCACGTCCGTGCGGACCAGCCGGCCGGACAGCAGTGACGCGAGCGCCGTCGTCATCGTGATGCCGGCGCTCGGGCCGTCCTTGGGGACCGCGCCCGCCGGGAAGTGGATGTGCACGCCCCGGTCCTTCAGGTCGGCGACGGGCAGTTCCAGCTCGGCGCCGTGGCTGCGCAGGAAGCTCAGCGCGATCTGCGCGGACTCCTTCATCACGTCGCCGAGCTGACCGGTGAGGGTCAGGCCCGCCGCGCCCGTCTCGGGGTCCGCGAGGGACGCCTCGACGTACAGGACGTCGCCGCCCGCGCCGGTCACCGCCAGGCCGGTGGCCACGCCCGGGACCGCCGTGCGCCGCTCGGCCGGGTCCTGGGCGGACTCGGGCACGTGGTGCGGCCGGCCGATCAGGTCCCGCAGCTCGCCGTCGGTGACGGTGAACGGCAGTTCCCGCCGGCCGAGTTCGTGCTGGGCCGCGACCTTGCGCAGCAGCCGGGCGATGGACCGCTCCAGGTTGCGCACGCCCGCCTCGCGCGTGTACTCACCGGCGAGCCTGCGCAGCGCGCTCTCGTCGAGGGTGACCTCGTCCTTGCCCAGTCCCGCCCGGTCCAGCTGGCGCGGGAGCAGGTGGTCGCGGGCGATGACGACCTTCTCGTCCTCGGTGTAGCCGTCCAGGCGGACCAGCTCCATGCGGTCGAGCAGGGCCTCGGGGATGGCCTCCAGGACGTTGGCGGTGGCGAGGAAGACCACGTCCGACAGGTCCAGTTCGACCTCCAGGTAGTGGTCCCGGAAGGTGTGGTTCTGGGCCGGGTCGAGCACTTCGAGGAGGGCGGCCGCGGGGTCGCCGCGGAAGTCCGAGCCCACCTTGTCGATCTCGTCGAGCAGGACGACCGGGTTCATCGAACCGGCCTCCTTGATCGCGCGGACGATCCGGCCGGGCAGCGCGCCGACGTACGTACGCCGGTGGCCGCGGATCTCGGCCTCGTCCCGGACACCGCCGAGGGCGACCCGGACGAACTTGCGGCCCATGGCGTGCGCGACGGACTCGCCGAGGCTGGTCTTGCCGACGCCGGGCGGGCCGACCAGGGCCAGTACCGCGCCGCCGCGCCGGCCGCCGATCACGCCGAGGCCGCGGTCGGCACGCCGCTTGCGCACCGCCAGGTACTCGGTGATCCGCTCCTTGACGTCCTCCAGGCCCGCGTGCTCGGCGTCCAGGACCGACTTGGCGCCCTGGATGTCGTAGGCGTCCTCGGTCCGCTCGTTCCAAGGGAGTTCGAGGACCGTGTCGAGCCAGGTGCGGATCCAGCTGCCCTCGGGCGACTGGTCGCTGGCCCGCTCCAGCTTGTCGACCTCCTTCAGGGCCGCCTCGCGGACCTTCTCGGGCAGGTCGGCGGCCTCGACACGGGCGCGGTAGTCGTCGGACTCCTCGCCGTCCTGTTCACCGTTCAGGTCGCGCAGTTCCTTGCGGACGGCCTCCAGCTGGCGGCGCAGCAGGAACTCGCGCTGCTGCTTGTCGACGCCCTCCTGGACGTCCTTGGCGATGGTCTCCGCGACGTCCTGCTCGGCGAGGTGGTCGCGCAACTGCTGGGTGGCGAGCTTCAGACGGGCGACCGGGTCGGCGGTCTCCAGCAGTTCGACCTTCTGGTCGGTGGTCAGGAACGGCGAGTAACCGGAGTTGTCAGCGAGGGCGGAGACGTCGTCGATGGCCTGGACACGGTCCACGACCTGCCAGGCGCCGCGCTTCTTCAGCCAGCTGCTGGCGAGGGCCTTGTATTCCTTGACGAGTTCGGCGACCTGACCCGGCAGCGGGTCCGGCACGCTCTCGTCGATCCGGGTGCCCTCGACCCACAGCGCCGCACCCGGCCCGGTGGTCCCGGCACCGATCCGCACCCGGCCGCGGCCGCGGATCAGGGCGCCCGGGTCACCGTCGGCGAGCCGGCCCACCTGCTCGACCGTGCCCAGCACACCCGTCTTGGCGTACGTCCCCTCGATGCGCGGCACCAGCAGCACCTTGGGCTTCCCCGGCTCCGAACGGGCGGCGGCCTGCGCGGCCTCCACCGCGGCCCGGACCTCGGAGTCGCTCAGATCCAGCGGGACCACCATCCCGGGCAGCACGACCTCGTCGTCGAGCGGCAGAACGGGCAGGGTGAGCGGTGTGGACGCCGTGGACTCAGCAGTCATGATCTCCCCTTCGGCAGTCAAATTGAGCTATGCCGACTCAATGCTCGTGAGCCTTCGATTGTTCCCCAAGGGGTGTTCGCTGTGAGCGATCATCAGGTGGCCACCGCGCGGGGCCCGTCGGAGGCGCGCGGACCCCGTCGGAAAAGCACTTGCCGCCCACCCCCGCATTCCCCGTACGGTGCAACGGATGACCGACACCGCGACGCTGCTCGCCGCCTACGACGCCCAGATACGCACGACGCCGCCGGTCCCGCCGCCCGGGATCACGCACGAGTACGACGGCAGGCTGCTGCGGATCGTCGGACTGTTCCGCGGCATCCTCAACGCGCCGCCCGACCTGGAGACGCGGGGACGTGAGCTGGACGAGCTGATCGCCCGGCAGCGGGACCACTTCGCGGCGCGCGGGGAGGCGGTGGAGTGGAAGGTCCGCGGCCACGACGCCCCGGAGGACCTGACCGACCGGCTGCGCGCGGCGGGCTTCGTACCCGAGGCCGAGGAGACGGTGCTGGTCGCCCCCGTGGCGGACCTGGACGTGCAGCGGCCCGAACTCCCGGACGGCGTCACCCTGCGCCGGGTCGGTGCCGACGCCGACATCCACCGGATCGCCGCGCTGCAGACCGCCGTCTGGGGGCAGGACATGAGCTGGCTCGCCGAGCACCTGCTGGCTCGGCTCGCCACCGCCCCGGACGACCTCGCCGTGTACGTCGCCGAGGCCGACGGCGAGATGGTCTGCGCGGCCTGGCTGTCCTTCCGCCCCGGCACCGAGTTCGCCGGCCTGCTCGGCGGCTCCACCCTCGAGGAGTGGCGGGGCAAGGGCATCTACCGCGCCCTGGTCGCCACCCGCGCCGCCCTCGCCGCCACCCGGGGCGTCACCTACCTCCACCTCGACGCGTCCGCCGACAGCGCGCGCGTCCTGCGGCGCCTGGGCTTCCGGGCGGTGACGACGGTCACCCCGTACGTGTGGTCGCCGAAGGGACGGGCCTGACGGCCGCGACTAGCGAGGGCGGCCCGGCCGGCCGGCCGCCCCGATCACCCTTGCGAGGGCGTCCCGCGCGTACTCCTCGTCGTACTCACCGCCCGTCAGCAGCACCTGCAGACAGATCCCGTCGAGCAGCGCGACCAGGGCGCGCCCGGTGCGCGGGTCGGTGCGCCGGGCCAGCAGCTCGGCGACCTCCTCGGTCCACTCGGCGGCGACGGGGCGCAGCGCGGGGCGGCGCAGCGCGGCGAGGTAGAGCTCGTATTCCAGTTCCGCGCCGGTGCGGTCGCCGTCCAGCCAGCGGCCGGTCAGCCGGGCCAGCTCGGCGGCGAGGTCGCGGCCGGGGTCGGCGAGGGCACCGCCGTCCTCCCGGACGACCTTGGCGAAGCCCTCGCTCGCCTGGCGAAGGGCGGCCACGAGGAGGTCGTCGAGGGTCTTGAAGTGATACGTGGTGGAGCCGAGCGGCACATCCGCCTCGGCCGCGGCGGAGCGATGGCTGAGCCCGGCGATCCCGGAGCGGGCCACCACCCGGATCGCGGCGTCGATGATCCGCTGCCGGCGCTCGGGGTCGTACCGCCGTGCCGCCGCCATCAGTGCGCCCCGCCCAGGTTGAGCAGCACGACACCGAGGATCACGAAGGCGATCCCGGCGACCTTGGCCGGCCCGGCCGGCTCGTCGAGGAAGACGACCCCGATCGCGGCGACGAGCGCGGTGCCCGCCCCGGCCCAGATCGCGTACGCGGTGCCGACCCGCATCACCTTCAGGGTCCGGGCGAGCAGCGCGAAGGCGACCAGATAGCCGGCCACCGTACCGAGTGAGGGCCACAGCCTGCTGAAGCCGTCGCTGTACTTCATGGCCGTGGTCCCGGCCACCTCCGCCGCGATGGCCCCGGCCAGCATTCCGTATCCCATGTGTACGAGTGTACGCATCGATGCGTACGGGTGTACACATGCGCGCGAGTCGGGCGGTGGTCGGTCAGGCGGCGGCGGGTCGGGCGGTGGTCGGTCAGGCGGCGGCGGGTCGGGCGGTGCGGGACCGCTGCCGACGCCTGACCTGCGGCCAGGTGGCCACTCCTATGGCCAGGGAGATCAGATGGCCCCAGTCGGTCATCGGGTCGGTGAACGCGATCAGGTCCCGGACCAGCATCCAGCCGACCAGGGCGAGCAACGGCCAGCGCAGCCACGGAGTGAGCAGACCGGCCAGCGAACCGACGCAGGCCGCCACGCCGAAGCTGATCCCGTAGTCCAGGCGGTGCAGGGAGCTGTCCGGCAGATGACCGGCCAGCACCGCGAGCCCGACGGGCACTTCGGTGGCGAGCGTGGCGAGGACGTGCCCGAGCAGGAAGACTCCGGCCGCGCACAGTCCGCCGGTCCGCCGCTCCAGCGCGGTCAGCACCAGCACGAAGCCGAGCGTGAACGGCGACAGCAGCCCGCCCGCGACCCACAGCGCGCTCGCCGGCAGCACCAGCATCGGCTGGCGCAGCAGATGGACGACATCCGTGCTGGAGCCCTGGTGCAGGGCGTGCACCAGGGACGGGTCGGCGTACTCGGCGATCAGGGAGGTGACGGCCAGCACGGCCGCGTAGCCGAGGGTGAACGGCGTGCCGGAGGGGGTGGGCAGCAGCCGCAGGAGGCGACGGGCCGGGGACCGGGCGGGGACCGGGCGGGCGGGAGGAACCGGCGCCGTGGCGCTTCCCGCCGCCGGAACGCGCTGGCGCGGCACGCCGTCGAGCGGCTCGGCCGTCCTCGCGGCACTCGCGGTCGGTTCCACGGTGAGGCGCTCCTTCCGTTCCGCCCCACCCTTCGTGTCGCACCAGTCGCTGTCTATGACCGACGCCACGCGGGAACGGATTCTCAGGAACCTCTCAAGATCCCCGAGACCGCGACGGGCGCCACGGCCGGCACCCGGCCCGGCACCGGTAATTCCCCTGCCCGCCAGGCCCCGTTCGGGCAGGATGACCAGGTGAACGACACCGACGAGACCCCCGTGGTCCTGGACCGCCGTGAGGGCCCCTACGGCGAGGTGGTCCTGCGCCGGCACGGGGAGTTACTGCAGATCATCGCCAACGGCTGCTTCCTGATGGACACCTCCGACGGCCGCTCGGAGCGGCTGCTCGTGGACGCCGCGTACGACGCGCTGGACGGGCGGCCGGAACCGGACGTGCTGATCGGCGGGCTGGGCGTCGGCTTCTCACTCGCACATGCCGCGGCCGATCCCCGCTGGGGCCGGATCACCGTCGTCGAGCGTGAACGCGCGGTCATCGACTGGCATCTCGACGGCCCGCTGTCCGCACTCTCCGCCACCGCCCTCGCCGACCCGCGCACCCGGATCGTGGAAGCCGATCTGCTGGACCACGTCAATGAGACATCCGCCACGTACGACGCCCTGTGCCTGGACATCGACAACGGACCGGGCTGGACTGTCACCGACGACAACGGTGGCCTGTACTCACCGGCCGGACTCGCGGGCTGCGCAGGGATCTTGAGGCCTGGCGGGGTGCTCGCGGTGTGGTCGGCGACGCCCTCCCCGGAATTTGAAGATACCTTGCGGAATGCCGGGTTCCAGCAGGTGCGTACCGAAGAGATCCCCGTTGCCCGGGGCGTTCCGGACGCCGTGCACCTCGCCGTAAGACCTGGATAGCAAAGGCGACGCGACTCCCCGTAATGTGCATCCCTGACGCGGATCATTCAAGCGTCAATCGCAACCATGCGCAGACCGAGGAACCACCCCACTGGTTCCGGAAAGCACCTCAGGGGCGGGCGATGGAGCAGACACACACCTCCCAGAACGGCGCGGCGGCCACCCCCGGCGCACAGCGCCGGGTCCTCGTGGTCGAGGACGACCCGACGATCGTCGACGCCATCGCGGCCCGGCTCCGCGCCGAGGGATTCCTCGTGCAAACCGCCGGGGACGGACCGGCCGCCGTCGACACCGCAGAGGCCTGGCAGCCCGACCTGCTGATCCTCGACATCATGCTGCCCGGCTTCGACGGCCTGGAGGTCTGCCGGCGCGTGCAGGCCCAGCGGCCGGTCCCGGTGATGATGCTGACCGCCCGCGACGACGAGACCGACATGCTGGTCGGGCTGGGCGTCGGCGCCGACGACTACATGACCAAGCCGTTCTCGATGCGGGAGCTGGCCGCGCGGGTGCACGTGCTGCTGCGCCGGGTGGAGCGGGCGGCGATCGCCGCGTCCACCCCGCGCTCGGGCATCCTGCGCCTGGGCGAGCTGGAGATCGACCACGCGCAGCGGCGCGTCCGGGTGCGGTCCGAGGACGTCCATCTCACGCCCACCGAGTTCGACCTGCTGGTGTGCCTGGCGAACACCCCGCGCGCGGTGCTCTCCCGGGAGCAGCTGCTGGCCGAGGTCTGGGACTGGGCGGACGCCTCCGGCACCCGTACCGTCGACAGCCACATCAAGGCGCTGCGCCGGAAGATCGGCGCGGAGCGGATCCGTACCGTGCACGGTGTGGGCTACGCCCTGGAGACCCCGACGCCATGAGCGACGGGCCGCCCGCACGGCGAGGCCCCGGGGATCCCTGGGGCGGCGTACGCCCGTTCTCGATCAAGACCAAGCTCGGCGCGCTGGTCGTCATCTCCGTGCTGATCACAACCGGGCTGTCGATGATCGCGGTGCACACCAAGACGGAGCTCCGCTTCATCACGGTGTTCTCGATGATCGCCACACTGCTGATAACGCAGTTCGTGGCGCATTCGCTCACCGCGCCCCTGGATGACATGAACACGGTGGCCCGGTCCATCTCGCACGGCGACTACACGCGGCGGGTGCGCGAGAGCCGCCGGGACGAGCTGGGCGACCTGGCCCAGACGATCAACGTCATGGCCGACGAGCTGGAGGCGCAGGACCGCCAGCGCAAGGAGCTGGTGGCGAACGTCTCCCATGAGCTGCGCACTCCCATCGCCGGTCTGCGGGCGGTGCTGGAGAACGTCGTCGACGGCATCGCCGAGGCGGACCCCGAGACCATGCGGACGGCGCTGAAGCAGACCGAGCGGCTCGGGCGGCTGGTGGAGACCCTGCTGGACCTGTCCCGGCTGGACAACGGCGTCGTACCGCTGCGCAAGCGGCGCTTCGAGGTGTGGCCGTATCTGTCGGGCGTGCTGAAGGAGGCCAACATGGTCGCCTCCGCGCGCGCCGGCATGGCGTCCGGCTCGGGCAACCACACCCGCAACGACGTCCACCTGCACCTCGACGTCTCCCCGCCGGAGCTGACCGCGCACGCGGATCCCGAGCGGATCCACCAGGTCGTGGCGAATCTCATCGACAACGCGGTCAAGCACAGCCCGCCGCACGGCCGGGTGACCGTGAAGGCACGGCGCGGGCCGCAGCCGGAGTCGCTGGAGCTGGAGGTCCTGGACGAGGGGCCCGGCATCCCCCGGTCGGACTGGCACCGGGTCTTCGAGCGCTTCAACCGGGGCAGTGCCGTACGGCGTCCGCACGGCCCGGGCAGCGACGGCGGTACGGGGCTCGGCCTGGCGATCGCCCGCTGGGCCGTCGACCTGCACGGCGGGCGTATCGGAGTGGCCGAGTCCGAACGGGGCTGCCGCATCCTGATCGTCCTGCCCGGGGAACGCTCCGCACCGGACTGACGCACGGCCGCTCATCACCGCGAAGGCCCGGCGGGGCCACTGGACCTGCCGGGCGCCGCCACCGCGGACCGCCCGGCGGGGCCGCTCGCCCACCCGTCACCACCACGGACCGCCCGG
>NZ_JBSFIK010000015.1:59868-67061 GCF_053597535.1 Streptomyces sp. NPDC001348
CGGCGGAGCCGCTGCACCTGCCGGGCATTGCCAGCGCGGGCCGCCCGGCGGAGCCGCTCACCCACCCGGCATCACCACCGCAGACCGCCCGGCGGGGCCACTCGCCCACCCGGCATCACCACCACGGACCGCCCGGCGGAGCCGCTGCACCTGCCGGGCATTGCCAGCGCGGGCCGCCCGGCGGAGCCGCTCACCCACCCGGCATCACCACCGCAGACCGCCCGGCGGGCCCGCTCGCCCACCCGGCATCACCACCGCAGACCGCCCGGCGGAGCCGCTCACCCACCCGGCACCACCACCGCAGACCGCCCGGCGGAGCCGCTCACCCACCCGGCACCACCACCACGGACCGCCCGGCGGAGCCGCTCGCCCGCCCGGCATCACCACGGCAGGCCGCCCGGCGGGGCCGCTGCACCTGCCGGGCATTGCCAGCGCGGGCCGCCCGGCGGAGCCGCTCACCCACCCGGCATCACCACCGCAGACCGCCCGGCGGGCCCGCTCGCCCACCCGGCATCACCACCGCAGACCGCCCGGCGGAGCCGCTCGCCCACCCGGCATCACCACCACGGACCGCCCGGCGGAGCCGCTGCACCTGCCGGGCATTGCCAGCGCGGGCCGCTCGGCGGAGCCGCTCACCCACCCGGCATCACCACCGCGGGCGGTGCGCGTCGCACCTGTGGGCCGGGACGGCCCGCCCGCGGCACGGGCGCCGCCCGCGACGCCATGGCGGCCGGGCCGTCACACGTCACGTCCCACGGCCGGGCCAAGCCCGGCCCGCGGCGCGGGCGGCCGGATCCGAGTGGCCGGATCCGTGCGGGGCCGCCGGATCCCGGTCACCCGTCCGGGAGAGCCTTCAGTGCCAAGTTGACGTAAAGTTCGAACCGGAGCCACAAGATCCACCGGTGTCCTCGCCGACGGACACGTGTGATCAGGGGGAGGCCTGCGGCGAGTCGCGCCCAGGTCCGGACCGAGGCATCCCTTCCTCAGCTGAACCACGCTTGTTTCCCGCCATTTCAACCCCTGAAACACGCGTTTTCATGTGACTTACGCGACGATGAACCGGCCCGACCTGACCTTCACGGTCTTGGAGGCGTAGCCTTTATTCCCGCTGTCCATCACCTTGTGAAGCGGAAGAGGGCGGTTGCCGCCGTGTCGCCACAGTCCCCCAGTAACTCGAGCATCTCGACCGACGACCAAGCCGGGAAGAACCCCGCTGCCGCGTTCGGTCCGAACGAGTGGCTCGTCGACGAGATCTATCAGCAGTACCTCCAGGACCCGAATTCGGTAGACCGAGCCTGGTGGGACTTCTTCGCCGATTACAAGCCCGGGGCTGCTGCTGCCACGCCCGCTCCGGCGCCCGCGGCACCGAAGCCCGCCGCCAGTGCTCCCGCCCAGCCCGCCGCGCCCGTCGCGCCCGCCAAGCCGGCGCAGGCCGCCCCGGCGGCTCCGGCCGCCCCCGCCGCCGCGCAGCCCGCGCAGCCGGCCCGGCCCGCGACGCCGCCCGCCCAGCCGAAGGCGAAGGCCCAGCCCGCCGCCGCGGCCCCCGCGGCCGCGTCCGCGGACGGGCCGGAGTTCGTGACGCTGCGCGGCCCGTCCGCCGCGGTCGCCAAGAACATGAACGCGTCGCTGGAGCTGCCGACCGCCACCTCGGTCCGCGCGGTCCCGGTGAAGCTGCTGTTCGACAACCGCATCGTCATCAACAACCACCTGAAGCGGGCCCGCGGCGGGAAGATCTCCTTCACGCACATCATCGGCTACGCGATGGTGCAGGCCATCAAGGCCATGCCGTCGATGAACTGGTCGTTCGGCGAGAAGGACGGCAAGCCGACCCTGGTCAAGCCGCCGCACGTGAACCTCGGCCTGGCCATCGACCTGGTGAAGCCCAACGGCGACCGCCAGCTCGTCGTGGCCGCCATCAAGAAGGCCGAGACGCTGAACTTCTTCGAGTTCTGGCAGGCCTACGAGGACATCGTCCGTCGCGCCCGCGACAACAAGCTGACGATGGACGACTTCACCGGCGTCACGGTCTCCCTGACCAACCCGGGCGGCCTCGGCACCGTCCACTCCGTGCCGCGTCTGATGCCCGGCCAGTCGGTGATCATGGGCGTCGGCTCCATGGACTACCCGGCTGAGTTCCAGGGCACCAGCCAGGACACCCTGAACAAGCTCGGCGTCTCCAAGGTCATGACGCTCACGTCGACCTACGACCACCGGGTCATCCAGGGCGCCGCCTCCGGCGAGTTCCTGCGCGCCGTCGCGAACCTGCTCCTCGGCGAGAACGACTTCTACGACGACATCTTCGAGGCGCTGCGCATCCCCTACGAGCCGGTCCGCTGGCTGAGGGACATCGACGCGTCGCACGACGACGACGTCACGAAGGCCGCCCGCGTCTTCGAGCTGATCCACTCCTACCGGGTCCGCGGCCACGTCATGGCCGACACCGACCCGCTGGAGTACCGCCAGCGCAAGCACCCCGACCTGGACATCACCGAGCACGGCCTCACCCTGTGGGACCTGGAGCGCGAGTTCGCCGTCGGCGGCTTCGCCGGCAAGTCGATGATGAAGCTGCGCGACATCCTCGGCGTGCTGCGCGACTCGTACTGCCGCACCACCGGCATCGAGTTCATGCACATCCAGGACCCCAAGCAGCGCAAGTGGATCCAGGACCGGGTGGAGCGCCAGCACTCCAAGCCGGAGCGCGAGGAGCAGCTGCGCATCCTGCGCCGGCTGAACGCGGCGGAGGCCTTCGAGACCTTCCTGCAGACGAAGTACGTCGGCCAGAAGCGCTTCTCCCTCGAGGGCGGCGAGTCCGTCATCCCGCTGCTGGACGCGGTCCTCGACAGCGCCGCCGAGTCCCGCCTGGACGAGGTCGTCATCGGCATGGCCCACCGCGGCCGGCTGAACGTCCTCGCCAACATCGTCGGCAAGTCGTACGCGCAGATCTTCCGCGAGTTCGAGGGCAACCTCGACCCGAAGTCGATGCACGGCTCCGGCGACGTGAAGTACCACCTGGGCGCCGAGGGCACCTTCACCGGTCTGGACGGCGAGCAGATCAAGGTCTCGCTGGCCGCCAACCCGTCCCACCTCGAGACGGTCGACCCGGTCATCGAGGGCATCGCCCGCGCCAAGCAGGACATCATCAACAAGGGCGGCACGGACTTCACGGTCCTGCCGGTGGCCCTGCACGGCGACGCGGCCTTCGCGGGCCAGGGCGTGGTGGCCGAGACGCTGAACATGTCGCAGCTGCGCGGCTACCGCACCGGCGGCACGGTCCACATCGTCATCAACAACCAGGTCGGCTTCACCGCGGCCCCCGAGTCCTCGCGTTCCTCCATGTACGCGACGGACGTGGCCCGCATGATCGAGGCCCCGATCTTCCACGTGAACGGCGACGACCCCGAGGCCGTCGTGCGCGTCGCGCGGCTCGCCTTCGAGTTCCGCCAGGCGTTCAACAAGGACGTGGTGATCGACCTCATCTGCTACCGCCGCCGCGGTCACAACGAGTCGGACAACCCGGCCTTCACCCAGCCGCTGATGTACGACCTGATCGACAAGAAGCGCTCGGTGCGCAAGCTGTACACCGAGTCCCTGATCGGTCGCGGCGACATCACCCTGGAAGAGGCCGAGCAGGCGCTGCAGGACTACCAGGGCCAGCTGGAGAAGGTCTTCACGGAGGTCCGCGAGGCCGTCACGGCCCAGCCGAGCGCCGGCCCGGTGTCGGACCCGCAGGCCGAGTTCCCGGTCGCCGTGAACACCGCGATCTCCTCGGAGGTCGTGAAGCGGATCGCCGAGTCCCAGGTGAACATCCCCGACACGTTCCACGTGCACCCGCGTCTGCTGCCGCAGCTGCAGCGCCGGGCCACGATGGTCGAGGACGGCACGATCGACTGGGGCATGGGCGAGACTCTCGCCGTCGGCTCCCTCCTGCTGGAGGGCACCCCGGTCCGGCTGTCCGGCCAGGACTCCCAGCGCGGCACCTTCGGCCAGCGCCACGCGGTCCTGATCAACCGCGAGACGGGCGAGGAGTACACCCCGCTGCAGTACCTCGCCGAGGACCAGGCGCGGTACAACGTCTACAACTCCCTGCTGTCCGAGTACGCGGTCATGGGCTTCGAGTACGGCTACTCGCTGGCCCGCCCCGACGCGCTCGTCATGTGGGAGGCGCAGTTCGGCGACTTCGTCAACGGCGCGCAGACGGTGGTCGACGAGTACATCTCCGCGGCCGAGCAGAAGTGGGGCCAGACGAGCGGTGTCACGCTGCTCCTCCCCCACGGCTACGAGGGCCAGGGCCCGGACCACTCCTCGGCCCGTGTCGAGCGCTTCCTGCAGCTGTGCGCGCAGAACAACATGACGGTCGCGATGCCGACCCTGCCGTCGAACTACTTCCACCTCCTGCGCTGGCAGGTGCACAACCCGCACCACAAGCCGCTGGTGGTCTTCACCCCGAAGTCGATGCTGCGTCTGAAGGCCGCCGCGTCGAAGACGGAGGAGTTCACGTCGGGTCAGTTCCGTCCCGTCATCGGCGACTCGACGGTGGACGCGGCCGCGGTCCGCAAGGTCGTGTTCGTGGCCGGCAAGCTGTACTACGACCTCGAGGCCGAGCGCACCAAGCGCGGCATCACGGACACCGCGATCATCCGTATCGAGCGCCTGTACCCGCTGCCGGGTGCCGAGCTCCAGGCGGAGATCAAGAAGTACCCGAACGCCGAGAAGTACCTGTGGGCCCAGGAGGAGCCGGCGAACCAGGGTGCCTGGCCGTTCATCGCCCTCAACCTGATCGACCACCTGGACCTGGCGGTCGGCGCGGACATCCCCGCGGGCGAGCGCCTGCGCCGCATCTCCCGTCCGCACTCCTCGTCCCCGGCCGTCGGTTCCGCGAAGCGGCACCAGGCCGAGCAGGAGCAGCTGGTGCGTGAGGTGTTCGAGGCGTAGGCCGCCGACGGACGTACCGACAGCGGACGTACCGAGAAGGGCCCGGCCCCGGGAGTTCCCCGGGGCCGGGCCCTTCGGCGTGTGCGGTCGCTCAGGTCGCCTGCGGTTCGAAGTCCCAGTACGGCCTGTTGCGGGAGCGGGCCGAGATGGTGTGGACGTGCTGCTTGCCGAGCGTGGCCTCCAGGTCGGACAGCGCCTCCTGCTCGACCTTCTCGGCCTGCTGGACGTCCCGCAGACCGCGCAGGTCGGCGGCGTGGGCCACCCGTGCGGAGAGGGTGAGGGGGTGGGTGCGGCCGAGGGACTCCGTCGCCCGGGTGATGGTGTCCCGGCTGAGCGCGGCGGCTCCCTCGGTGTCGCCCACCAGGTTGCGCAGGGCCGAGGCGTTGATGGCGCAGCCCAGGGTGTGGGGGTGGTTCTCGCCGACCGCCGTGGTCATGTCGGCGAGCGCCTGTTCGGCCAGCACGTGCGCCTGGTCCCGTTCGCCGACCATGCGCAGGATCTGCGCCTGGTTGCTGCGGACTCCCGCGAGGAAGGGGTGCCCTTCGACGAGCAGTTCCTCGTAGCGGGCCAGCACGGACTCGCCGGCCTCGCGGGCCTGGTCGATGTCGCCGTGCTCGCGGGCGAAGCAGCTCTGGCTGACGGCCGCGGACAGTGTCTGCGCGTGCCGGTCGCCCACCGAGCGCTCGTAGCGTTCCAGCACCCGGGCCAGCATCGCCCCGGCGCCCGCCCGGTCACCGCCGCGGAGCCGGCACAGGGCGAGGTTGTGCTCGGCCCGCAGCGTCTGCGGGTTGTCGGCGCCCATGACGAGGCGGCACTCACGGACGTTCTTCGCCTGGATGGACTCCGCCTCGGTGTAGCGGCCCAGCAGCCGCAGGTCGACGGCGTAGGAGGCCTCCGAGAACAGCGCCCAGGGGTGGCGTGCCTTCAGCAGCCGGCGGCGCATCTCCAGGGTCGTCTTGTCGATGTCGAGGGCCTGCTGGTAGTGACCGAGCAGCCGGTGTGTGAAGCCCAGGTTGTTGAGTGCGTTGAGGGTGCGGGAGTCCTCCTCGCCCAGGAGGTCGCGGTAGGCGGGGTAAAGCCACTGGTAGTGCTCCAGTGCCTCCTCGTAGCGGCCCAGTCCCCACAGGTTGGCGCCCACGCCGTTGGCCGCCCGCAGATGGTCCAGGTCCCGTTCGCCCCGCTCCTCGCGCAGGTGCTCCATCGCCTGCCGTTCCAGGGGCTCGCTCAGCTCGTAGGCGCCGGTGGCGCGCAGCAGGTTGGCGTACTGGTAGATCAGGTCGAAGACCCTGGGGTGGAACTCGCCGAGCGAGGCCCGCCAGGCCGTCAGGGCGCGCTCGCCGAGCTTGACGCCGGAGGAGTACTCGCCGGCGAAGTACATGTAGCGCAGGCAGTTCAGGACGAGGGACTGCACCCTGCGGTCGTTGCTGTTCAGGACGTCCGCGTACTTCAGGTGCGGCACGATCTCCGCGTAGGCGTCCCACAGCCGGGTGTCCGTGGCGCGGCCGGGGTCGGCCGCCGCGAGGGCGCGTCGTACGACGTCGATGAACTCCTGCCGGTCCGCCTCCGGCATGTCGTTGCGCACGATCTGGTGGACCATGCGGTGCAGGTACAGCGACTCGCCCGAGGAGGCGCCGGAGTCGGCGCCCACGTCATGGGACTCCAGGCGCACCACGGAGTACTGGCGGAGCTGGTTGACGGCCCGGTTCCACAGCAGGGGGTCCTCGAGCAGCCCGGTGAGCTGTTCGGGCAGGTCGTCGAGCGGCATCTCGCGCAGCAGGCGTACAGGGATGAAGCCGGGCGCGAAGAACGTGCACAGCCGCAGCAGGTCGACGGACTCGGGGACGGTCTCGCGGAGTTTGTTCAGCAGTATCGACCAGGCGGTCTGGAAGGCGACGGGGAAGTCCGCGGAGACCTTGACCACGTCCTGGTCGATGCCGCCCTCCAGGAGGGCGATGTAGTCCTCGACGGAGAGATCGGAGTCGTTGAGCCAGCCGGCCGTCTGGTCCAGCAGCAGCGGCAGGTCCTCCAGGGCCTCGGCCAGCTGGTCGGCGTCCGCCTCGGACAGGCGTGGCGCGCGGCGCCGGATGAAGGCGACCGACTCGTCGCGGGCGTAGACCGGGATCTGCAGCAGCCGGCTGTTGTGTTCGCTCCACTGCGGGTTGCGGGAGGTGATCAGCACGTGTCCGGGGCCGGTGGGGACCAGGTCCCAGATCTGGTCGGGTTCGTCGGCGCCGTCGAGGACCAGCAACCAGCGGGAGAAC